>DYTA01000047.1 GCA_020726205.1 Nitrosospira multiformis | reverse complement strand
GAGTTTTCATGCAACGGCGGGAACAGGTTTTATTGGTGCTATTATTGCTGGATTGGTGGTAGGGTACTTTGTGCGATGGATAGCTAATTTAAATTACCATAAAATGCTTAAACCATTAGTGCCAATTTTTATTGCACCATTAACTGGTACGTTATTTATTGCGGGATTGTTTATCTTTGTGATAGGTGCACCAATTGCTGGTTTGATGAGTTTTTTAAATCACACTTTGCAAGAAATGAGTACTGGTAACGCAATATTATTAGGTATTGTACTTGGTGGTATGGCTGGCTTTGATATGGGGGGACCATTTAACAAAGTTGCTTTTTTATTTTCGATTGGTATGATTGCTAGCGGACAAACTCAGTTTATGGGTGCTATGGCGTGTGCAATTCCTGTTGCTCCATTGGGAATGGCTTTGGCAACATTATTCGGGGCAAAACTTGGTATTTTTAATGCTAGTGAAATTGAATCAGGTAAAGCCGCTGGAGCAATGGGGATAGTAGGCATATCAGAAGGTGCTATTCCTTTTGCTGCGCAAGACCCATTATCCGTTATTCCTGCAAACGTTGTTGGAAGCATGTTAGCTGCTGTTTTGGCTTTTATTTTTGGAGTAACCGATAGTGTTGCACATGGTGGCCCGATTGTTGCGTTATTAGGTGCCATGAATAAACCTATAGTTGCTATTATCTGTATGTTAAGCGGTGCTCTTTTGACAGCATTAGTTACAATAATACTAAAATTAAATTTTACTAAAAAAAGAGTTATTTCTTAGTATATAAAATCAATGAATATTACGTATGGTAGACAGGGTACAATAGTTAGTATAGAATATCGTAATAATTTAATGTTATTAACTTAAAAGGCAATGAAGTGGCTAATGAAAAAAATAATTCATCAAGACAAATTTATACCAATACTCCTTCGGGTGTACACGAACAGATAAAAATTCTGCAGGATAGGGGATTAGTTATTGATGACTATGATTTTGCACGAGATTTTTTGGAAGAAGTATACTTTCACCGTTTTTTAAGTTACTCTGTTCCTTTTTTAATTAAAGGGCAAAAAAATCATTATCAACATAATGTTAAATTTAGTACTATTGTAAAAGTTTATGAATTTGATAGTCAATTACGCTCTATTATTTTGGGAGCCATAGAATCAATTGAAATATCTGTAAGAACGCAGTTTATTAGTTTGAGTTGGAAATATGGTTCTCATTTTTATTTAAATCATCGCTTATTTAAAGATCATAAATTATTAAATGATAGTATTGAAAGAATACAATATCAAATGAAGTCGAGTAGTGATTTTCTGGTAAAAGAATATTTTAATAATTATATGGATCCACAAATGCCACCAATCTGGAGTGCTTTGGAACTTACTTCTATAGGTCAATTAAGTAAATGGTTACTTAATCTTAAACATGACGAGGATAAAAGTGTAGTAGCAAAACGTTATCAACTACATTTTAGTGTTCTACAGGCTATTTTGGATAATTTAACAATTATTCGCAATTTATCTGCTCATCATGCTCGTGTCTGGAATCAACATTATGATTTTGTATGTATAGTTGATGATAGACATCAAAGTATTAGCCATGCATTGTGTGATGGTAATAAAATATATAGTGTGTTGCTGTTAATTACTTATATATTAAGAACCTTGGGTATTGAAAAGCCTTTTTTTAATAAATTAGTAAACTTAATTGAGGTGTATGAAATTAATGTTGCAGAAATGGGTTTTCCATTGAATTGGCAACAACGTTTTAGTGATGTAATGAATGGAAAATAAAGCAATTTTTTTATGTGGTCCAACAGCTGTAGGTAAAACAGATTTAGCAATTGATTTAGCTCAATATTATCCAATAGAAATAATTAGTGTAGATTCTGCATTGATTTACAGAGATCTAAATATTGGAAGTGCTAAACCAAGTTTAAGTGAATTAAATTTAGTTCCTCATCATTTGATTGATATTATTTCACCACTTGAAAGCTATTCAGTTATGGAGTTTCTTCGTGATTGTAATCGTTTGATTGTTGAGATTAATCAACGAGGAAATATTCCTGTCTTGGTTGGTGGTACGATGATGTACTTTAATGCGTTAATTAATGGTATTTCTCAATTACCCGAGGCTAGTCCAGATTTAAGAAGCCAATTAAATCATGAAATGGAAACGTTAGGTAATGAAGTTTTGCATCAACGTTTAATGAGTTTAGATCCTATAACTGCTACTCGAATTGCAGTTAATGATAGCCAACGTTTACAACGAGCATTAGAGATTTGTTTGCTGACAGGTAAACCAATGTCAGTTGCTGTAAAAGATAATCATTTGCCTGGATTAATCAATTGTAATTATTTACCGTTAGCAATTATTCCAAGTAATCGTGAGTTGTTGCATCAGAGAATAAATTTAAGATTTGAGAAAATGCTGTTATCGGGATTTTTACATGAAGTTGAGCAACTAAAATCTAAATACCCAACATTAACATCTAACCATAACTCAATGCGCTGTGTTGGTTATCGTCAAGTTTTAGAGTACCTAGAAAATAAAATTGACTATTCTATGATGGTAGACACAGGACAGGCTGCAACACGTCAATTAGCTAAACGTCAAATTACTTGGTTGCGAAGTATGAAGGTAATAGCTATTGATGACAATGAGTTATTAAAAGAAAATCTTATGCAACAAACATTGTTGAATATTAAAAACTTTACCTCAAAATAAGTGCGGTTGTTTGTGCTATAATATACCTTTAAACACTACATGTAGTGTTTTTAATTATTGGAAAGAAGAATATGGTATTTGGTTTTTTTAAAAAAAAGAAAAAAGATCCTATTGCGGATCAATTAGTCGAAGTTGTTGAAGAGTTAGTTAGTTCGAGTGAAGATAGTGCCGAGTTAGAAAACGATGATAAATCAGTCTCTAATGTTGCAGAAATTGCTGTAGTTAAAGAAACAGATGATTATGTTGTTAATGAAACTACTATATCAGTTGATGAAAATAAAGATCAACAACTAAGTGCTGCGCAACAATATTTAGCAGCAAAAGCTGGTGCGGTAGATATTGCAAAAACTATTGAACCAGAACAAATAACTACTCCCGTTGAATTACAAGAAGAATTGGTTATTGACGAGGTAGAAAATAAATTAGAATCAGAAATTGATTCTGAGGTGAGTGAACCTAAGTTAGAACGTAAGCTATCTTGGACAGAAAGACTGAAGCGAGGTTTAGGCAAAACTCGTGATGTACTTGGTAAAAAATTACTCGGTGTATTTGGTGGCGGTAAAATTGATGATGATTTATATGATGAACTAGAATCAATTTTATTAACTTCAGATGTTGGTGTTGCTGCAACAATGCATTTATTAGATGATGTACGTGATAAAGTAAGTCTAAGAGGATTAAAAGATAGTAGTGAATTAAAGCAGGCATTGACTGACTCTCTTGTTGAAATGGTTATGCCATTAGAGCAACCGTTAATAACAACTGAACATCAACCTTTTGTAATTATGATGGTTGGAGTTAATGGTGCTGGTAAAACAACCTCAATTGGTAAACTAGCTAAATATTTTCAATTACAGGGAAAAAGTGTAATGTTAGCGGCTGGAGATACTTTTAGAGCAGCTGCTCGTGAACAATTAATTGAGTGGGGTAATCGTAATAATATAACGGTAGTAGCGCAACAATCTGGCGACTCAGCCGCAGTTTGTTACGATGCAATTCAATCAGCAATAGCCAAAAAAATTGATATTGTATTAGCCGACACCGCTGGAAGATTGCCGACACAGCTTAATTTAATGGAAGAAATTAAAAAAGTTAAAAGAGTAATTAATAAAGCATTACCAAATGCTCCACATGAAATAATGCTTGTTCTTGATGCTAATATTGGGCAAAATGCAATTAACCAAGTAAAGGCTTTCGATGATGCTCTTGGATTAACTGGATTAGTTTTGACTAAATTAGATGGTACTGCAAAAGGTGGTGTGATTTGTGCAATTGCTAAAGAGCGTCCAGTTCCTTTACGTTTTATTGGCGTTGGTGAAAGTATTGATGATTTGCGTCCATTTGTTGCAACGGAATATGTTAATGCTTTAGTTGATTAATTAAAGCTAGAAATAAATAAAAATTAAAAATATATCATGTAAGGAAAATAAAAATGAGTTTAGATTCTATGATTGCAAAAAACACTAAAAGAATTAATGCAGTTGATAAAAGAATTATAAATGGGCAAACAGATGTTAATCAATTAGTTCCATTTAAATATAAATGGGCTTGGGAAAAATACCTTGCAACTTGTGCAAATCACTGGATGCTACAAGAAGTTAATATGCAGCGAGATATTGAGCTATGGAAAAGTCCAAATGGCTTAACTGAAGATGAAAGACTAATTGTTACACGTAATTTGGGGTTTTTTACTACTGCTGATAGTTTAGCTGCAAATAATATAGTATTGGGTACATATCGCCAAATTACAGCTCCTGAATGCCGTCAATTCTTATTACGTCAGGCATTTGAAGAGGCTATTCATACTCATTCTTACCAATATATTGTAGAGAGTTTAGGTATGGATGAAGGTGAGGTATTTAATGCGTATCATGAAATTCCGTCAATTAAAGCAAAAGATGAGTTCTTAATTCCATTTATTGATACTTTAACTAATCCAATGTTTAGAACTGGTACATTAGAAACGGATCAACAATTATTACGCTCATTGATTGTTTTTGCTTGTATTATGGAAGGCATTTTCTTTTATGTTGGATTTGTACAAATCTTAGCTTTAGGTCGTCAAAATAAAATGACTGGGGCGGCGGAACAATATCAATATATTTTACGTGATGAGTCAATGCATTGCAATTTTGGAATTGATTTAATTAATACTATTAAATTAGAAAATCCTGAATTATGGACAGAAGAATTTAAAGCAGAATTAATTGAACTATTCCATAAAGGGGTTGAGTTGGAATATGCGTATGCTGAAGATACAATGCCTCGTGGTGTTTTAGGGTTAAATGCAAGTATGTTTAAAGAGTATTTACGCTTTATTTGTAACCGCCGTACTACACAAATTGGTTTACCAGAATTATTTCCAAATCAGACAAATAATCCATTCCCATGGATGAGTGAAATGATTGATTTGAAAAAAGAGAAAAATTTCTTTGAAACTCGTGTAACAGAGTATCAAAGTGGTGGTGCTTTAGATTGGGATTAATTAGTTTATAATTAGTAAAAAAGTGGAGTTAATCTCCACTTTTTTGTTTTTAATTATGCACGTTCCATTGCATAAGAAACCGCTTCAAACAGCTCTTTGTGTTCTGGGTGACGTAAAATAAATGTATCATTACCCATCGCAGCTGAGAATACCTCTGGAAGACGTTTGTATTCAATTGCGATTGGCCATAAATTCCACATTACCTCATCAACTGTATGTTTGTAATGGAAACGATCTCGACGAAGTACATATGCAACATTGTATTTACGTTCATAGTCTAAATGATTATTGCTATGTACAACAAGCTCAGCAAAAGCACGATATAAATCAATATCACATGAATAATTTTGCATATCCATTGCATAACCACCAGGTGGTCTAACATTAATTTCAATAACTTTATATTCACCTTCAGGTGTTCTGAAAAATTCGCAATGGAAGAAACGTTCACGAACGTTAAAGCCTTTAACAATTCTACGACCAAACTCAACTAATTTCGGATCTATATCTCGGTTGTAGAAATAGAAATTATCACCTTGATTTTGTAATGAACTTAAAACGTCATCACGTAATTCAAATGAAGAATGGAATATTACATTGCTATCATGATCAGCTAAACCATCAAAAGTTACGATTTGTCCAAAAACAAATGGCTCAATTACACAACCTGGTGGAATTTGTGATAAAGCTTGGAATAATTGCTCTTCATTATGAATTTTATAAGTATGACTAGCACCAACACCACGATCTGGTTTAATGATAAAAGGATAACCATGACGATTTACGAATGCCATTAATTCTTCATGAGGAACTGATAATGATAAAATTTCAGCACATGGGATATCATTTTCAATAAACACTCGTTTCATGTTTGATTTACTTTGGTTGATTGCTAAATCGCTTGGTTTTTGACCATAAATATCAAAATCTTGTCTAATTTGAGCTTCTAAAGCTAACCAATGTTCACTTTGTGAATCTACACGGTCAATTTTTCCATATTTATGTGAAAAATGTAAAACGCTATGATAAACATCGTGGTAGTTGTTTAAATCAAGTTGAATATAGTCAGTTAGAGCCTCTTTTAATTCAGGCCTAAATTCATGATAAGCACCATCACCTATTCCAAGTACATTTGCTCCTGCTTTACGTAGTTCAACACAAAACAAATAAAAGCTTGGTGGAAAATGTGGTGATATAAAAATATAATTCATTATAACCCCTTAAGTAGTTAATAAAATCACATAAACGGTATAATATTTTAACATATTAGCCTTAAACCTAAGTAAATAATATTATTTGACCTCGTTCGTTTGATATTTACGGGCTGTGATTAAGCCACTACTCATTACGAAACCAGATAGAAGAATTACAATAAACATTATACTGCTGTCAATAGTTAGGTTTATAAAATTGGCTGGAATTTGAAAAAATAGTAAGACTGTTATTAAACCCCTAGGTGCCATTGTGATTGAAATTAATTGCTCATATTTATTAGTGGTAAAATAATATAGTGATATAAACCTTACCAAATAAATTAAAAACGCTAGACTAATGCCAATAATAACAACCTTAATATTTAATAGTGCCGATAAATTAATTGAGTAGCCTAATAAAATAAAAAAGATACTACGAATAATAAAGCCAAATTCATCAATAAAGTCATGCATATTTTTTAAATTGAGATTAATTTGTTCTTTATTTAGATGCTTGATAAAACGATTATTCTGATATTTTTTGATAATTATATCTGGTAAATTACGTAATGATAAACCAAACACAAGTATCAGTAGTAAAGCCGAAAGATGAAAAATTTTACTCATAGTATAGATTAAAATTAATACAGCTAAAATAACAACTTGCATGTTTTTAGTTTTTTCTCGACTCATCAAGATGCTAAGTAAAAATGTTGTTACTAACGAAATAATAATCATTAGTATAAACTCTAGAAAAAATACGCTGATACTTGCAAAATTACCAAATTCTACAGTTGCCAAAAAATTAAAAATTAATACACCAATAATATCAGAAAAGACTGATTCCATGATTAAAAAATCACGAAATTGCCCACTAAGATTACTAACACTTGGTATCACAATTGCACTGCTGACGATTGATAATGGCGTAGCATAAATTAAAGCTTGAATAATTGATAAGTCATAAATCAGCTTTAGAAGTAATGAAATCAAACCTAAACTTACTATAACAATGATACTACCAAAGAGTAACGATTTATTAAATAGATGTAAATTATTGCGGGTGAGTTTTATATCCATCACCGCCTCAAGAACAATTATTAATAATCCAAGAGTTCCAAAAATTTTGAGAGCTTCATCAGGTAGCTCAATTTTGATATTTGATGAATGAACAATAAATTGAAGTAAAACACCGGTTAGCAATAATAAAATTACCGCAGAGATTTGATATTTTCGTTGTAATTGATTAAATATAAATGATAAAATTAGAATAACACTTAGTAAAACTAGCCATATATAAGTAGCCATATTTAACTCCTTTTCGATGAAATTCAGGGGTATTATATCATCATATTCAATCGAAGTCTATAATTATCCTATCGGTGTAAGGTTGGTCGTGTAAGTGTTAAATGAATTAAACATATTTATAAATAGCTAAAAACACACTATTAAATAAACTTCTTCATAAAAATTTCTTTGGTTAACTTTCGTTCAAAATAAACCACATCTTTACCCATCTCATGCAAAAATTGATCTAAAATTGGCGTATCTGACTTTA
>DYTA01000046.1 GCA_020726205.1 Nitrosospira multiformis | reverse complement strand
TAAATCAATGATTGATACAACCGTGCAAAATCTAAAGCAAGAAAATATCTGCTTTGATAACGTAATTTTTGCTAATGATGCTAGTAGTACAAATAAAAATCCTCGCTTTAATGCAATTTTAAGTGGAGACTATGAAAATATTATTACTAACGCAATCAAGCCAGCAACTAATATTGTGGCATTTATTGGCAATGATATTCAAGACTTTCCTGATTTAAAACAAAATCTAGCTCATGATTTAGATGGTGATGATGAATATTTTGATAAATTTGGCGACACATATTTTTTATTGCCTAATCCAACTATTGGTAGTTGGCAAGATAACTCATTACAATAGTTAGTAATTCAAGATGAAGATTAAAATAAGAAAGCCATATTTAAAACGTTGTGCAAAATATATAGCAATTACTGTTGGCGTAAGCGTAGTTGTTGCAATTGGTGGCACAACATATACTTTTCTGACATTAAATCAACACGAAAAAACTATTCAAAAACTAGTATTAGAAAATACTGGATATTTAATAAAATATGATAAGTTATATACCACATTTAATAATAATGGTGAACCACGAATTGAATTAACTAATTTATCTTTGAGCAATCCACAAACTAAAAATATTTTCTTTGAACTAAAAAACCTTAATTTAGATTTATCTTATCAAAGCATTTTATATTTTCAACCTATATTTAGCTTAATTGAAGCAAGTGGTAGTACCTTATTTATCGAATTTAATAGAAAAAATGATATACTATTAGACGATGAAATAATGACTAATTTAGACGATAAAAGTACTAGTGATTTTGATTTTGAAAATTGGTTTTTAAATCAAAAACAAATTAACATCAACGATGTAAATTTATCGTTACTTGATAGTAAACATCAAATTCAGCCATTAGTTATTCAAAACATTCAGTTTTATGGCTTAAATAGTAGCCAATTTCAGCATAATTATAAACTTAAAGTAAAATTTTTACACAGTCACCTAGCTAGTACATTTAATTTCTATGGACCAAAATTTAGCAATCCATATGAATGGAATGATGCTAGTTTAGAAATTAATAATATTGGTAATCAAGGATATTTGGTCAATATATCAGCCAAACTTCAAGCTGGTAGACTAAAGTATATAAAAACTCATTTAGATAGTAATCAACAAATTTTTAAAGATTATTTACACGATCTATCTAAAATAAACAACTTCAAAGGTGATATTGTATTTGAGCAAGAATCAAATCTTAATTATAAATTAACTGCACCGGATCTTACAATTGAGACTAAATATGGTTTACTATTTGACCATACTGCAATTGATGGTAAAGTAAAACTAGGACAAGGCGGTAATATTGCTATTAGTAAATTAAAATTAGATGGCGTTAACAATTTATTAAAATTTAGCAATATTAGTGACGATATTTCATTAGCTGGAAATATTGATAATCTAAGCTTAAATTGGCAAGGAAAATTGTTACATCCACATGATTTTAACCTAGTTAGCTCATTCTCTAACGTAAAATTAACCTCTCAAGAATCCAATATTCCAAGTTTTGATAATCTTAATGGTAATATTAATGCAAGAGAATCTAGTGGTGAAATTAAACTAACTCTCATCAATTCAACAATTAACTATCCTAAATACTTATATTATCCATATAGCTGGAAAAATTTCAGCACTAATCTAAACTGGACAATAGAATCAAACCAACTTAGATTAAATTGGACTAACACTCAATTACAAACACCAGAATTTAAATTAAATACAATTGGTAGTTACGCACAGGAAAGTAATAATATAAATGCATCTGTCAATTTGGAGGCTTTAAGTTTACCAAGCATTTATCGACTTTTACCAAAAACAACACCTAGAACATTATTAAACGATCTAAAAAATAATTTACATAGCGGTAATATTACAGACTTAAAAATAAAAATAAATGGAACACCTGAATCTTTTCCATTTAGATACGGAGGAGGTAAATTAACTGCCAATGGAAAATTTAACAATATATCTTATAGCTTTATGCCAAAATGGGACAAAATAAGCAATGTAAGTGGTGTAATTAGCGATAATAATCAAAATTTCTCAGCTAAAATTAATCAAGGTAATCTTGGATCCCTTAATTTGAGCAATACTGCTATAAATATAAATGACATCACCCGTAATAATTTAATTTTGAATGTTAGTGGTGTAGTCTCTGGTACACATAATCAATTTATTGAATTTGCTAATAATTCACCTTATAAACAGGATATCAATAAAATAACAAATATTGCACACATTGATGGTGACGGAACTTTACAATATAAGTTATCACTACCATTAGAGCATCCACAGCACTTAAAACTTTCTGGTTATTACGATTTAACAAATACAACAATTAGCCTAAGCTCCCCTAATTTGGCTATTAATAATGTGCAAGGTAAAATTAATTTTTCTCAATCAGGTGTTATTCCAAGTATAATTACAGCTAACACACTTGACTCCGACTTAGAAATTAAAGCACTTAATAATAAATCTTTTGAATTATTTTCACCTAATTTAAACTTAAGTTCAATTATTGAAAGCTTTTGTTACCCACTTGAATCAACTATACAAGGTCAAACTCAATTAAAAATAACCTATAATACGGACACTAATAGACTTGATATCATGAGTAATTTAGATGGTATCACAATTAATGCACCTACACCACTAGGTAAATCTGAATCTGAAATAATGCCACTTCAGATATCTTCAAATCTAAATAGTGAGTCAATGGCAGTCAACATGACTCTAGGGAACAATATAATTAATGCTCATGCAAATTTTGAGAGTAACTTTATCTTACATAACTTGCATATTGGAGTTGGTACCAACCAATTCAAATTAACTCCTGAGCAAGAAAGTATTCCAATCGTAATTATTGCGAAGTTAGATAATACGTTTACTAATCAATGGATCGATTTAATAAATAATATTCAAGACAAAAAAAATACAGAATCAAATCCAATAATGTCACCAATTACACCAAATGATAAATTTGAACAAAATATGGATATTCAAAGTAATGAGAGTAGTACAATTGCTCCAAATAAACTATTACCAATTTTATTCCAGTTACAAACCAATGCTATTTGGATAAATAATTACAACTTAGTTGGCGGTACAATAACTAGTTTAATATCACCTGAGCAAATACACACTGAAATCACGATGCCTGATATTGAGGGACAATTCGACTATTTTACCAAAAAAAATAGCCTAAATATAGATTTAAAACGTTTAATGTTTGCAAACTCAAATTTTTATTATAGTGATATAAATCAATTTATTGCCACGATAAATTTTGAGTCAAATATATTACCATTTAACCAAATTGAATCTCCAATTATCTTTGAAAGCAACGACTTAATAATCAAATCACAACAGATTGAATCATATCAGAATAATAAGTATTTTAATGCAAATATCTTATTACAAGAATCTATTAATCAATTAGAGTCAACTTCAGTAGAATCTGAAGCAGTTAGTTATAAAAATCTTAACTTACCAGATATAAAACTATATATAGATAACCTATATATTGATAATTTTTATTGGGGAAGTTTAAGAGGAAATATTAATCAATTAAATGATTCAATTTTTTTAGAAAATTTTGTTTTAAAGAATAACTCAGCTATTACTTATATAAATGGCGTTAACCATTGTATTTCCTGTAATAATAATGAACAGTATGTTGCAATAAATGCACATTCTGATATTCATAACTTTGGTAATTTGGTAACTAAAACTAATCAAGGAAATATTTTCAAACAAGGACAAGGTAAACTTGATCTAAGCGCAATTTGGCAAGGTAGCTTTAGTGATTATCAAAGAAAAAATTTACGGCTTCGTGCTGATGTAAATATTAATGATGGAATAATACTAAAAATCAATCCAGGATTATTTGGAGCATTAATGGGTGTTATTAATATGAGCTCAATTAATGTCACTAATTTAAATCATTTTAACTTTAACTCATTCTTTGGCAAAAGCTTTGCTTTTAAAAACTTAAATTCTAGCTTATGGTTAGAAAGCGATACTTTGCAAATTAATGATCTGCAATTACAAGGCGATGTTGCAAATGTAAGTGCTTTTGGTGAATATTATTTAGAAAGTAATACCATTAACACTTTTTTAACTGTAGAACCTCGCTTAGCTGGTACAGCTGCTACTACAGCTGGAATCGTTACACTTAATCCATTAATTGGACTCTTCGTTTATATTGGTGAAAAATTTATTGGCGATCCAATTAATAAAGCATTAGCAATTAGTTATCATGTTGAAGGAAATGTAGAAAGTCCAAACATGACCCAAACCAAAATAAGTAAACAACTTATGCAAAATTTTAAATCAAGTCTTAACTTCTTAAAACAAAATTAGTTAATAAAAAACCTTATCCATTAAATAGATAAGGTTTTTTATTAACGTATATTTATACTATTTCTTCCGCTTAATTAATAGCAAGACTGCAATTAAATTGCTTAGTAATAAGAACATAATCATCAAATCAGATAAGTTAATTTTTATAACAATGTTCTGGTAATTAATTACACCATCTCCACCAAGCAAAAATTGCAAAATAAAGCTAAATAAACTACCAACTAAAAATACAATTACAAATTTAGGCATTATTAACTCCCTCATTTTTTGGCTGATAAGAATCAATTTTTTCATCTAACTTATAACCTGCTTTAACTAAACCAAATTTGTGTAATACCATACTAATTACAAGTTTAATAATTACAGATTTAATCGTACTAAAGCTTGGTAAAAAAATTACTTTAAGAATTAAGAAACTACTTAGAGCAATTACCCAGCCAATGCTCCATGAAATAGACGGATAATAATAAAGATTTACCCCAGTTAGCTTAACATAAAGCCACGTTGCACAAACAAATCCAAAATACAAAACTAATAATGTTAATAAATCACCAACAGCACGTCTATATGCTTTATATACATCATAAATATATAAAGCAATACATAGCCATTTTATTCTTTTGGCGGTAACTAATTTATTATATAAACCTTTAGAATAACTCATATCAAAAAAATCATGTTTAACAATTAGCTTTACTAAACGTAATACTTTAGCAATAATATTTTCACGAATAAACCGATCTTTTTTATAAATAGACAAAATACTAAAAATATATTTTTGACTTGGTAAAAACATTAATAAGAGTGACAATACCGCATAAATCCAAGTTAAATTGATATAATGCTGAATAGAATCATAGTACATTGGACGGTTATGTGTAGCCAGAAGAAGGTGTAAACCACCTAATAATACAACACATATTCGAAAAACAGTCATTCCAAACCAACGAAAGCGATTTGAAATATTTGCTACATAAAGCCATAAAAGATACTTCATTTACACTATAACTCCTTATTGAAAAAAGGAGCTTAAATACTCAAGCTCCCTAATCTACACCTCTTATCTTAGATAATAAATGCAATTACCAAAACTACAGCAATTAAAACACCAAATTTCCAATTTAATACTCTTTGACCTTCTTTGGCTTCGCTAGTAAAAAAAGTTTTTACTCGACAAGGTTTTTTTTCTGACGAAATTTCATTGTCATTAGGCGTTTCAGGATGCATATTAAGATCTGTCATCGAATTCTCCTTAATTTGAGATTAAAATTTTAAACAACTATTATTAATAAAATTAAACCAAGCAAATACCAAAACCAGTTTTGCCTATATTTAATTATTCTATTTTGTGAACTGTGTAAATTTTCTAACAGCCAATTAATTATACCATTCATTAATTTCACTTCCACTTTTAAATTTTACTGGTATTATAACATATCAAACATACAGCAAATGTTTTATCATTTGATAAATTTTCAGTTATCATTATTTTTAAATAGTTGCTCATAGAGTGCATCCATTTTACTCGTTACCTGATGATCTGCAACAATAACTCGCCCCCATTCTCGACTTGTCTCACCATGAATTTTATTGGTTGCATCTATTCCCATTTTACTACCTAAACCAGAAATAGGTGAAGCAAAATCTAAATAATCAATTGGAGTCCTATCTATCATTGTTGTATCTCTGATTGGGTCTACCCTAGTAGTTAACGCCCATATCACATCATTCCAGTCTCGAATATTAACATCATCATCAACCACAATGATAAACTTAGTATACATAAATTGGCGTAAAAAACTCCAAATACCAAGCATAACTCTTTTCGCATGACCTGCATATTGTTTTTTAATCGAAACCACAGCTAAGCGATAACTACAACCTTCTAGTGGTAAATAAAAATCAACAATTTCAGGAAATTGTTTTTGAATTAATGGTACAAATACCTCATTTAATGCCTCACCTAAAATAGCAGGTTCATCAACAGGTTTACCTGTATATGTGCTATGATAAATTGGATTTTTACGCATTGTAATTGTCTCAATCGTCATAACAGGAAAAGTATCTTGTTCATTATAGTAACCAGTATGATCGCCATATGGTCCCTCAACAGCTACATCATTAGGATAAATAAACCCCTCCAAAACAATTTCAGCATATGCAGGAACTTGTAAATCAGATAATAAACAACTTGTTAATTCTGTTCTTTTCCCCCTCAATAATCCAGCAAATTGATACTCCGATAAGCTGTCTGGCACAGGTGTAACAGCACCCAAAATAGTAGCAGGATCACAACCTAAAACAACAGCAATCGGATAAGGTTTATCGGGAAACTGCTGACAATGCTCACGATAATCTAATGCACCACCTCTATGAGATAACCATCGCATAATCACACGATTTTTAGCAATCACTTGCTGGCGATAAATACCTAAATTTTGGCGTTTTTTATTTGGACCTCGAGTAACAACCAATCCCCACGTAATTAAAGGTGCAACATCTTCTGCGTGACAGTGCCAAATAGGTAAAATGGATAAATCAACATCTTCTTTATTAATGACAGTATGATGAACTGGTGCATTTTTAATTATTTTAGGTAACATATTATATAATTGTTTTAGCATTGGTAACTTATTCCATGCATCTTTTAGACCTTTTGGTGGTTGAGGTTCTTTTAATTCAGCCAGAAACTCTCCAACTTGCCACAGATCTGCAATACTTTCTTTTCCCATACCTAATGCAACTCGTCTAGTAGTCCCAAATAAATTACCTAAAACAGGGATTTTGCTTCCACTTGGATTTTCAAACAAAACAGCTGGACCATTATTTTTTAAAATTTTATCACATAATGAGGTCATTTCAAGATGAGGAGATACTTCCTGTTGTACCCTAATTAATTCACCAGATGATTCTAATTGCTCGATAAACTCTCTTAGATCACGATATTCCATTTATAATATTCCTTTATTTACTTTACTAGATTTTATCATGTTAATATTCAATAAACATAATGAATAAGTAAAAATAAAGATTATGTAAAAATAAATTTTAATTTATGCAATCTAACATGTGTTAGAATAACATTATGTAATATCATTTTTATAAAGGTAATTAAACCATTAGTATGAAAAAATTAAGCTCACTACTTATATTTGCAGGATTATCTATTTTAGTTAGTTCATGTTCGACTGAAGCGTCTTTTAAAGTAAACGCCCAACTTACAGCACCTTATGTTACCGAAGCACAAAATCAAAAAGATGATGATCAAGCATTAGCAAAAAGACTAAGCAATATTTTAGATGATCAAGTTCCAAGTGGAAAAATCAAAATTGTTGTTGATCACTATAATGTTTTATTAGTAGGACAAGTTGCTAGCAATAATGATAAAGCAACAGCTGAATCAATTTGTAAAAAATGGCCTAGTACAAATAAAGTATTTAACTATTTAACTGTGGCAACAGCACCAGATAGTCCATCATTAAATGTTAATTCTTCAATAACTAATGATGTAAATCAATTAATTGAAGTTCAATATGATATCGACTCAAGCGCACTACAAGTAATAACTGTAGATAATGTAGTATATTTTGTTGGTACCAATATTGGAAATTTATCATCTCTGGATGATGTAATCAAAGCTACTTATTCAATTAATAAAGTTCGCAAAGTAGTTAACTTGGAACAAAAAGG
>DYTA01000045.1 GCA_020726205.1 Nitrosospira multiformis | reverse complement strand
TACGTTGCGTATAGGTTAAACCTAAAATCGTTAATAAAATTATCCCAATTGCTACTAACGTAAGCAAACTAAATTGTTGTTGGAATAGAAAATAGCCATACACCACACCCGTGATTACAGCTACCGCATTAACTAAAGTATAGTAAACTGCCCCAACTTTTTTGATAATAATAAATAACAAACCATAGCCTAAAGTTGATAATAAAATCTCAACTAAAATTAACAATGATGAGGTATCGTCAAAATGAAGTGGATAATATCCCTGATTAATTACCGTTAATGGGCTAATACATAAGCTAGAAAACATTAACATCCACATCGCATAGCTAAGGACATTACCAGTACCAGGGTGAAAGCGAGAAATATATACAGCACTAAAAGCATAGCTCAATGGAATTAGCAACGCTAAATATAGCCACCAATTTCCAACTTCTAATTCTAGACCATGCTGATTAGGTAAAATTACTAATCCAACTCCAACTAGTCCAATCAAAACTAATCCAGCACGAGCCAGAGAAAATTTTTCATCTTTGAAAGATACAGCAAGAACATAAGTTAAAATTGGTGATACGTTAGCTAAGACAGTTAATAATCCAGATGGAATATGTCGAGCTGCAAAATAAATCAATAGATTTGGTATTACAATTCCAAACAAGCCACACAACATTGCATAGACAACACCATTTTTTTCAAGCCACAGATCACGGCGCACAAATTGAATAATTAATAAAAGTACAAAAGGTCCAAATGATTGCCAAAAAGCATAACCATATGGATTTACCCCATGAGTCATACAATAACCAGCAATAGCATAACCGCTGGCCCAATCAATTCCTAAAATAATTAATAAAACTAATGCAGGCATAATAATTACCCTCATAAAATATTTAATTAAAATAAACCCGCATACTTTAAGTCTGCGGGCTATAACAAATAGAGTATACTAAATTAATTAGCTCAATTTACCATGACAGTGTTTAAATTTTTTACCACTACCACATGGACAAGGAGCATTACGGCTAATAGGTGCTTCTTCAGCAACATTAGTCGGCGTAGCATTTAATGCAGATGTTGGTGTTACATGAATATTTGCAGCATCATGTTCATCAGCATCATCAAAAAATTCCTCATTTGGTACGTCATCTAAACTTTGTAATTTAACAGTAAATAAAACTTTAACAATATCCTGTTTGATACCATCTAACATTAATGCAAATAAATTAAATGATTCTTTTTTGTACTCTTGTTTAGGATCTTTTTGTGCATATCCACGTAAACCAATACCTTGACGCAACTGCTCTAATTGAGTTAAATGCTCTCGCCAGTAATGGTCTAGATGCTGTAATAACACACCACGTTCAAATCTTACAACTTGCAATTCAACTACTTGCTCAGCAATTGGCGCAAAAGCTTTTAAAACATCCTCAAGTGTCGAATTAACAGGATTAAACTGTTCAACAAAAATCACCTCACTATTACCACCATTTTGTAATACGAAATTATCCAGTGCAACTAAATTCCATGCGTTACGATCTTCTGGCAACATTGACGAAGCAAATTGACTAATTTCTAATTGAATACGAGCTTTAAAATTTGTTAATTTTTGTTGATAGCTATTTAGTGCAAAATTAATTAGCTCTTCTCTAATCTCATTCTCATCAATATTAGGGTTTTGCTCAATCTTACTAGCTACATTAAATTCGATTAAAAATTCATCACGAAGTGCCTTTTCTAATCCACTAATATCCCAAGCATCTTCCATTGCTTTTGGCGGAATATATGTATCAAACACATCACCGATTACACCATTAATCATATTCATTGTCATTGGAGATAAATCAGGACTAGTTAAAACCTCATCTCTTTGAGTATAAATAACCTTACGTTGATCATTTGCGACATCATCATAATCTAATAATTGTTTACGAATATCAAAATTATGCCCCTCTACCTTACGCTGCGCAGATTCGATAGAACGAGATAATAAACGATGTTCAATTGCTTCACCTTTAGCCATACCTAAACGGGTCATCATTCCACGCATTCTTTCACCACCAAAGATTCTTAATAATGAATCATCTAATGACAAATAAAATCGTGATGCACCATGATCTCCTTGACGACCAGCACGACCTCGTAATTGATTATCTACACGACGAGACTCATGACGTTCAGTACCTATAATGTATAAACCACCAGCATCTAATACTTGTTGATTACGAATACGCCACTCTGACATAATCTGTTCTATTTTATTTTGTTTTTGACTATCACTTAACTCGTTATCTGCATTTACAGCTGCTATTAGTGGTTTTGGATTACCACCTAAAATAATATCAGTACCACGACCAGCCATATTAGTTGCAACAGTAATATTTCCAGGATAACCAGCTTGAACAATAATTTGAGCTTCGCTAGCATGTTGTTTTGCATTTAATACTGAATGTTTTAACCCTGCTTTAGTTAACATATTTGATAATAACTCAGAACTTTCAACTGAGGTAGTACCTACTAATGATGGTTGACCATTAGCACTGCAAATTTTTAGATCTTCAATGATAGCATTAAATTTATCTTCAACATCCATATAAATCTTATCATTGTGATCTTTACGAACCATTGGTTTATTAGTTGGAATAACTACTGTTTCTAATCCATAAATTTGTTGAAACTCATACGCTTCAGTATCAGCCGTACCAGTCATACCAGATAATTTTTTATACATACGGAAGTAATTTTGGAATGTAATTGATGCCATCGTTTGATTTTCACGCTGGATTTTAACATTTTCTTTAGCTTCAACGGCTTGATGTAATCCATCAGACCAACGACGACCAGACATTAAACGACCAGTAAATTCATCAACAATCACAACTTCACCATCTTGGACTACATAATGCTGATCTTTAAAGTAAACGTAATGTGCACGCATAGCAGCAATTAAATGATGCATTAGGCTAATATTATGAACATTGTATAGACTATCACCATCTTTAATCAACCCCATTTGCGCAAGGATTTGCTCAACATGAACATGACCAGCTTCAGACAACACAACATTATGATGTTTTTCATCAACCCAGAAATCACCCTCACTACTCTCTTCTTCTGCTTGTTTAATCAATAATGGAGGAACTGCATTTAATGCACGATATAAATCATCAGATCCTTCTGCTGGACCAGAAATAATTAATGGCGTACGAGCTTCATCAATCAAAATTGAATCTACCTCATCAACAATAGCATAATTTAATTCACGTTGTACTTTCTGGTTACTCTCAAACACCATATTATCACGCAAATAATCAAAACCAAATTCATTATTCGTACCATAAGTAATATCACAAGCATAAGCAACCGCTTTTGCATCGTGATCCATATCAGGTAAATTAACACCAACAGTTAGACCTAAAAATTCAAATAACGGACGTACTGATTCTGCATCACGACTAGCTAGGTAATCATTAACCGTTACAACATGAACACCCTTACCTGAAATAGCATTCAAATATGATGGCAATGTTGCAACTAATGTCTTACCTTCTCCGGTGCGCATCTCTGCAATCTTATTATCATTCAACACCATACCACCAATTAGTTGAACGTCAAAATGACGCATCCCTAATACACGCTTACTTGCCTCACGACATACTGCAAAAACTTCTGGCAACAACTTATCTAAAGTTTCACCATTTTGAAAGCGTTGTTTAAACTCGATGGTTTTATTTTGTAGCTCAGCATCACTAAGCTTAGCTGCTTGAGGCTCAAGAAAATTAATTGTTTTTACTTTCACAGCATACTGTTTAAGTAAACGCTCATTGCGCGTACCAAATATTTTATAGGCAATTTTTTTAAACATAATCGATATACTTTTAGCTCATTAATGGTTATTTAATATTATTTATTTCCAAATAAAGTCTACTATTTTAACATAAAATCAGTCACGTAATGCAGCCAGTTTCTTTTTATCTATTTTTCCAACTGGGGTTTTAGGCAACTCATCAATAAAATGAAAAAAATGTGGTAACTTATATTTGGTTAAACTCTTACGACAATGTTGAATAATTAAATTCTCACTCAACTCTTCACCATCATTAAATACAATATATGCATGAACGCCTTCACCAGTATGTTCATTAGGTTTACCAACAACCGCTACATCTTTAATATTAGGTAATCCATCCAAAACTCTTTCAATTTCTGCAGGATAGACATTAAAACCTGAAACAATAATCATTTCAGTCACTCGACTAGTGATACAAAGAACTCCATTTTCATCAATGTAACCAATATCACCAGTATAAAACCAACCTTCAGGAGAAAGAACTTTGGATGTTTGTTCTAGATTCTGCCAATAACCTGCCAGAATTTGTGGTCCACGAATAAATATAACACCAGCTAAACCATGTGCTAACAATGAACTCATAGTTTCGACATCTCTCATTTCAATTGCAGTTGATGGCACAGGTAAACCAACAGTTCCAGTAAATACATCATCTAAATAATTCATGGTCACGCAAGGTGATGCCTCTGTTAATCCATAACAATTACTAGGGTATACTCCAGTTACTTTATGCCATTCTTCTGCAACTGATTGCCTTGTTGCCATACCACCACAAATCCCATATTTATAATTTGGATGCGGTGTATTCACAAAATCTTTTTGTTCTAATAATTTATGATACAAGCTATCTAAAGAATTGAAAACAGTAAATGGTGTATTATTCATTGTCCTAACAACATCTTTAATATTGCGAGCATTAGGAATCATAACTATTTCAGCACCATTAAACATAAATAATAATAAATTAGCTGTTAAAGAAAATATATGATATAACGGTAATGCACAAATAACAACTTGTTTGTCAATTTCTTTAATTTGTGGCATAGTCACAGCCATCACTTGCTTAATATTAGCAACAATATTACGATGTAATAACATCGCACCTTTTGGCTGCCCTGTTGTTGCACTGGTGTATTGGATAAAAGCTAGATCATTACATGTAATATTATGTGGATTACTTAATTTAACTTTATTATAAAATAAATTACGCCAACTAATATGCTCATAGTTTAGCTTAGGATTAACTTTTGCAATATAGCGCATAAAAAAGTTAATTAAATACCTTTTAGCTAATGGATATGTATCAGCAATTTTTGAGGTAATAATATGTTTAATACCATATGTAGTATTAATATCATTTAATTTTGCAGAAAACATGTCCAAACAAATTACTACAGAAGGCTGAGAGTTCTGCACAACAAACTCAATTTCAGAAGAAGTATATAGCGGATTAATGTTTACAACACAGGCTCCTAATATTAATACAGCAAATACACTAATGGGATACTGCAAATAATTTGGTAAAATAATAGCTACCCTATCCCCATCTTTTACACCTAGGTCACTTAAACCTTGTGCAACTCGTAGAACTCGATCCATCAACTCAGAATAAGTTAAGCTAACTTTATGGCAAGTAATTGCGTGATTATTAGGATACTTCTGACAAGCATGCTCCAACCATTCAATTAGTGTAGATTCATCACAAGTAATCTCACTAGGAATGCCTGTGCGATATTTTTTTAACCAAGGTTTATTCATATGTTACATTCTTTAATGCGTGTTATTCTATTATATTACGTATAAAATATTATCATAAATTTAATATTTTGATTAAAATAAAACCACAGTCAAAATTGACATGTGGTTTTATTTTAAATTTGAATTAAGCTTTTTACACTTATTTTTTCTTTTTATTTAACACTACATGGTTATTAACATACCACTGTTGTGACATAGATAGTACATTATTAACTAACCAATAAACAACCAGACCTGCTGGGAAAAAGAAGAACATTACACTAAATGCTAACGGCATAATGCGCATCATTTTTTGTTGAACTGGGTCTGCAGCAGGAGGGTTTAAGAATGTTTGTAAAAACATTGTTACCGCTAATATTGCAGGCAAAATATAGTAAGGATCTGGACGGCTTAAATCATTAATCCACAAGAAATGAGCTTGACGCAATTCTACAGAACCTAACAACGCCCAATATAATCCGATAAATACAGGAATTTGCAATAACATTGGCAAACATCCACCAACAGGATTAACTTTTTCCTCACGATACATAGCCATTGTAGCCTGTTGAAGTTTTACTTTATCATCGCCATACTGCTCTTTTAAACGTTCCATTTTTGGAGCTAAAGCTTTCATACGAGCCATTGATTTATAGCTAGCACGAGTCAATGGGTACAAGACAACTTTTAATGATAAAGTTAACAACACAATTGACCAACCCCAGTTTTGTACAAATGAATATATTTGTACCAATAACCAGAATAAAGGTGTTGCAAAAATATATACCCAACCATAATCTTTAGTACGTTCAAGCTCAGGAGCAGCAGCCATTGCATGATACTCTTGAGGACCAATATAAACAGGTACACTAATATTATAATTAGAATGTGGTGCAATTACAGGTAAATCTGTCATAACACCAGCTGAAGCTAAATTACCATCAACATTTTTGAAGTTAAAACGGCACTGAACTCCATTCACACAAACTGCTGGATGATTATTTGGATTTAATAGCCATAAACCTGTGAAATAATGTTCAGTAAAACCTGCCCAACCATTCGCAGTATTTTGAGGATACTCAACATCATTTTTTGCTAAAGCATCAAACTTGATTGTATTAAACTTAGCTGTATCATTATAATAAACAGGTCCAGTGAATGTATGAACAAATTTTGTTTCACCTGCTGGAGCTTGTTCATCACGTAAGAAACGCCAATAAGCAGTCACACCATTTAATGCAGTTGTTTGATTATTAATAATTTGATAGTTAACATCAACAACGTAACTGTCTCGATTAAACGTAAATGATTTAATAACTACAATTCCACCGCTCTCACTAGTTGCAGTCAAATTAACAGTTAAAGTTTTTTGATCTGGACTTAATGTATAATTATTTGCATCTGCTTTAAAAATTGTCTTATGTGTTGGCAACTGAACATTTGCATTTGGACTTACCAAACCTGTTTGAGCAACAAAAACTCGACTATTTTCATTTAGTAATAATTTATACGGCTTACTAGTATTATCATAATCTGAATACTTAACTAAATCAACATCACGAATATCACCACCAACGGTGCTGATTTTAACTTTCATTAAGTCAGTTGCGACATTAATTGTTTGATCATTTGCAAGATTAAATCCTGTATCACTAACACTATTTGCAACAGGTGTTACACCAGTATCAGATGAATTAGAAATATTTTGTGTTATTGCAGTTGGTGTTGGCTTAGGTGCAAAATATTTTTCCCAAGCAAGCATTAAACCCAAAGAAATCACAATAAACAGTATTAAACGACGGGTGTCCATACTCTTCCTTAAAAAATTATGGTACTGGGTCGTGCCCACTACCTCCCCATGGATGACAGCGTCCAAGGCGCTTTACGGTTAATAAAAATCCCTTGATTATACCATGTTTTTCAATCGCAATAATTGCATATTGTGAACAAGTTGGCGTAAATCGGCAACTTTGTGGCGTCCAAGAGCTAATTAACAATTGATATCCACGAATTATGATAATTGCTAAACGTTTAATTACTCATAACCTTCTCAAAACGAGAACACAAATAATCTAGTTCAGCCACAACCTCATCAAGATCACAAGCTTGAAAGTGACATTGAGCTCTTACAATCAAATCAATCGGTAACCATTTGGATTGCTTATGCCGAAAATATTCACGAATAATACGTTTAATATAATTTCGCTGATTAGCTCGTTTATGAATTTTTTTACTTACCATAAAACCTAACCTAGAGTGCTCTAAATCATTTGGCTTATAATGTAACTTAAAATATTTCCCTGTGCGAACTTTACGAAAAACAAAAACGGATGAAAAATCATCCGCTTTTTGCATTCTGTGCGCTTGTGTAAATTTATTACTCATAATTACTTAATCAGTAATTACACAGCTAATTTCTTACGACCTTTAGCACGACGTGCTCTGATAATTGCACGACCTGACTTTGTACTCATGCGAACTAAAAAACCATGTGTACGTTTACGCTTAGTCACTGAAGGCTGAAATGTGCGTTTCATTATAAAATATCCTTTTAGCAAAATTTAGTCACGAATTATAGCACATCAACAAAACATATTGCAATATCAGTTTATAGTCATTAGGATAATTTGTTTAAATAATATTTAAATTATTGCTATTTGAAATACTTA
>DYTA01000044.1 GCA_020726205.1 Nitrosospira multiformis | reverse complement strand
CATCAACATTAAGAATCAATTTTTGATTTGTAGATTTAAAATCAAATAAATTTAGAATATTATTAGATGACGCATCAATTGAACTTCCTCCTATGCTACCTAATCCCCAATTATATTCAATAAATTTTAAAATTGATGCTTGATTGAGTAATGTATGGTCAACATAATTAGATTTTGAATATGGTGATATAACAAG
This sequence comes from Nitrosospira multiformis, assembly GCA_020726205.1. Classification (GTDB taxonomy): domain Bacteria; phylum Pseudomonadota; class Gammaproteobacteria; order Burkholderiales; family UBA11063; genus Aquella. Next base: position 8,237 of record DYTA01000044.1, on the reverse strand, counting down.
AAATGGAACTCTTTGACCAAATCCGTGACGCCCAACTACTGAATCAAATTGACTTTTAGGTGGTAATACGTGATCATAACTACCATCTGTGTCATCATAGGTAATAATAATTGCTGTATTCTTCCAAGAATTAGATTCCATAACTTTATTTATAATCTTAACTAAAAAATTTTGACCGTCTAAAGGATCTGAAAAATCACCATGTTCATCTTCAAAGGATTTAGCTTTAATAAATGATACAGCTGGAAGATTATTATCATCAAGAACTTTATAAAAGTTATCAAGATCATATTGATGATTAGCTTGATCTTGACTGCCGATTAATGATACACTTGAAGGCGGTAAATGATGAGGATTAGAAGTTGATTTAAAATACTGAAAAGGCTCTAAAACCCCACCAGGAAAATAGTCTAAACTTTTTACGCTATATCTTGATATGGAAGCTTTACCACATATTGCACCACCTAACTTATTTTTACCTGTTGGAGTAAATCCACCAGCAAAATATCCCCACTTGATTTTTTGTGCAGAAAGTAAATCGCCGATATTTTTTTGATTTTCTACTTCAACTAAAGAGCCAAATGGATTACCTTGTTCATCGTAGCTACAATCGTCTAATGCACTATTTAGATTACTTATCAAATAACGGTTCTGAATTGCAGGTGATGAATCTGCATTTATTAATTTCGCAGTTCCAGTAGTTCCAGCAATTAAATTTAAGTGACCAAGCAATGAAGGACCATAATTACTAGTAAATGTATTATCACTCATACTATAATTTTGTGCATAATTCCATAATGCAGTCACTGTATTACCATCAAAAAATCCCATTACCTCGCCATAACATTTTGGATTTCCAGTAAACTCAACAAATTTGTCTAATTTTCCATGATTAATAGCATTAATTTCATTTGCGTATTCGTGATTAGAACTACAAATCCACTTATTACGGATTAGTCTATATGGTTTTACTTTGTTTGGGTTATTAATAATTAAATCATTAGTAAGACCATTTACTAAAGGTGTATTTTCTTTGGCAATAAAATAAGGTTCATTCGGTAAGTTGTAAGCCTTCGGATAGGTTGCAAAATATCTATCAAATGTAACATTTTCTTGAAATATAACAATTAAATGTTTAATTGGGGTTTTTGTGTTAACTTGTTCTACATTTGGGTATTGTTGTTTAGAACACCCCCCCCAATTAATGCAACAAATAAAGCCAAACATATATTTTTCACCATATCTCCTTTAATGTAATTAAATACTAAATATTCCCAAATATTATACATCATAACATAATATTACACCTAATTATATGAAAAAAGCACCGATTAATTATCGATGCTTTTTATGCGAAAAATGAATAAAACTATGGTTTTACATTAGCCAATTCTAAATCAATAAATAATTTTTCCATGTCTACATTAGCAATAACAACTTGAACATCCATTCCTGGAACATATTTATAACCACTGCTTTTGCCAACTAAAACATGTTTTTTCTCATCAAAGACAAAATAGTCACCACCTAATTCTGTAACATGAACTAAGCCATCAATCATTAATTCAGGAATCGAAACAAATATCCCAAAACTTACGATACTTGTAATAATTCCTGCATATTCATTTCCAACATGATGTTGTGCAAATTTACATTTATAATATGAATCAACTTTTCGTTCCAACTCTTCAGAACGTCGTTCACAAAAAGATGTTTGCTCACCCATAGCTTCAATAGGATGAATATAACCATATGTTTTATCATGTATAACCGCTTTACATGCACGATGTACTAATAAATCTGGATAACGACGAATTGGTGAAGTAAAATGCAAATAACGCTCATAAGACAAACCAAAATGTCCGATATTTTTTGGAGCATACTCAGCTAGTTGCATTGAACGTAAAATAGTCTGCTGAATAATATCTGTATTTGGGCGTTCTTTAATTGACTCAACTAATTTTTGATAATCTTTCGGTGTTACGGTTTCCTGAGTTACATCAAATTGAACGGCAATTGAATCAAGATATGATTTTAATGCACTAAATTTTTTCTCACTCGGTCGATCATGATTACGGTATAGTGTTGCATGATTATGTTGACTTAAAAAATCTGCAACTGATACATTGGCTGCCAACATACATTCTTCAATTAATTTATGTGCATCTTGGCGCATTCTCGGTTTAAGTGCCGTAATATTGCCATTATCATCAAATTCAAAATATGGTTCATGACCTTCAAAATCAATTGCACCACGTTTATGACGGGCATTTAATAATGCATGATAAACACGATTAAGTGCCGTAATGTTATTTGTAATATCTTCAGGAATTATTTCAACACCATCTAGGAAGTTCTGCACCCGAGTATAGGTCAAACGATAATGAGAGAAAATTACTGCATTACCAACGGCATATTCTGTAATATTACCATTAGCATCAATTTCCATATGACAAACCATCACTAAACGATCAACATTAGGATTTAATGAGCATAAACCATTAGATAGTTTTTCTGGCAGCATAGGTACAACTCTACGTGGAAAATAAATTGATGTACCACGGGCAAACGCATCATCATCTAACGCAGAAGAGTGTTTAACGTAGTGAGCTACGTCCGCAATTGCTACTGATAATTTAAAACTACCATCTAAATTAACTACACAGTGAACTGCATCATCAAAATCTCGTGCATCTTCACCATCAATAGTTACAAATGGTAAAGACCTCAAGTCTTCCCTATTATGTAAATCTTGTTCATTAATAACTTCAGGTAATTTTTCAACATATTTTAATGTTTCATCGCTAAAATCTAATGGAACATTGGCTTCAATCAACACACGGTTTACATAAACAGCATCATCACCAACATGACCTAATGATGATATAATTTTCACTGTAAAATAAGCTTGTTCACGACTAGGATAAGTTGTTACTACTGCATTATACACCTCATCTAGAGCATAGGCTTTATTTACACCATCTATAACAACAGGATAATTACCCAGTTTTTGATTATCACTAACCAAATAGTATTTATCCTTATATTGTTCGATATGCCCAACAATATTAGTAACTTTATGTTTAATTACTTCACGAACAACACCTTGAGGTTTACCAATTTTATCTACACCATCATTCATAACCGCAATTTCATCACCATCAATTGCATAATTATCACTACCTGGGTGAATAATAATTTGTTCTTTAGTTTTAAGATCAATAGCAATACCACCACGGCTATCTTTATTTGCATGATAAATGCAAAGTCGAGCAGATTTAATTAAACTTACAATGTTATCATCGGCTATTTTTACTTCTTTCTGAGTAGCCATTTTTTTGAGAAGCTTTTTAAAATCAGCTTCTTCATTTTTTGTAATTGCTAAATGATACTCCAACTCATGAATAGACAATCTTTTATGTTTCAATAATAGCGCAATTATTTCTATCGGTAATGGTAATTTTTTACTCATACAGTACTCTTTTCTTTTATATTTAATTGATAGCAATGAATTGTATTTTTTAACAGCATCGCTATAGTCATAGGACCAACACCGCCAGGTACTGGAGTAATATAAGAAGCTCGATGATATGCACTTTCATAATCTATGTCGCCACATAACTTGCCACTTTCAAGTCTATTTATACCAACATCAATTACAACACATCCTTCTTTAATCCACTCACCACGTACAAAATTAGGATTACCAATTGCAACAACTAAAATATCTGCTAAGCCAACCAACTCGGGTACATTTTTAGACTTACTATTACAAATGGTAACTGTAGCATCACGGTTAATTAACTCAAGAGCCATTGGGCGTCCAACAATATTTGATGCTCCCAATATCACTACATGTTTGCCAGCTAAATCTAATTTTATACTATCTAGCATATACATTACCCCATGTGGTGTACATGGACAGATATTAGGATCTTTTAGAGCCAATGACCCCATGTTATATCGATGAAATCCATCAACATCTTTATTTGGTAAAATACTATCAATGATTAATTTGCTATCTAAGTGTTTAGGAAGTGGCAATTGAACCAAAATACCATCTACATTTACATCATTATTTAATTGATTAATTATCTTTAATAGTTCACTTTGTGAGGTTGTGTCAGGCAATAGAAATTCTAATGAATTGATACCTACTTTATGGCAAGCATTTTTTTTATTTCGTACATAAACTTGCGATGCTGGATTATCACCAACTAACACTACGGCTAAACTTGGTACACGCTGCCCTATATTAACAAATTCAGCAACCTGATAAGTAACATCAGTTAAAACTTGTTGTGAAAGTGTTTTACCACACAATATTTTATTTGGTGACTGTTCCATATTTATTTCTCTCTAATTTAATCATCATGTCCTAATTTTTTTCTTAAGCAACTCAGATACACTTCTGGATTTGGTTGCATATTATTGTATTGTGCCTGCCAAACCATTTCGGCTAAACAATCCAAAACTTGATGTTGCGCTTCATGCTCATTAACTAATTGATTACACAATTCACTATATAAGTCTTTAATTCCTTGCGGTTGATCAATTGATAATTGCTCCCAAATTGACATATGCATACTCATATGTAAAAAGGGATTTGTCTCTCCTGCATCAGGTAGCCAATTATAAGTTAAATATTTTTCTTTATCTCGTAAAACTTGATGATATTCAGGATGTTCAATTATTACACTAAATGCAATTTTTTCAAGATCTGTTAATTGTATTTGCGCCATTCCTTTATTGAATGTATCAAAAAAGAAATTACGTACATCTGAGACACTAGGATTAAACATTATTATTATACTCATTCTAAGAATTAAAGATAACAGATTATACCATTTTTAAGCTACAAGTAATAACTACATACGGCATAATAAGTAAAAACAGCACCACTTAAGGATGCTGTTTCATTGACTGAAAATTGATTTATACCTTACGATAAATAATGTCCCAAACACCATGCCCTAGTTTTAATCCACGTTGTTCAAACTTAGTTAAAGGACGATAATCTGGACGAGCAACATAGTCACCGCTTAAAGCTTGATTTTGCAACATAGGAATATCTTGCAATACATTAGTAATCCATGAAGCATAATCTTCCCAATCCGTAGCAACATGTAAATAAGCACCAACTTTTAATTTGCTAGCGAGCAACTCAACAAATGCTTTTTGAATTAATCTACGTTTGTGATGGCGTTTTTTGTGCCACGGATCAGGAAAGAATATATGAAAACCATCAATAGAGTTGTCTGCAATCATATTACGCAATACTTCTACACAATCATGACGTATAACACGTAAATTATTAACTTGATTATCTTTGGTTTGCATCAACAATGCCCCAACACCAGGCAAATGAACTTCTATTCCCAAATAATCAGTTTCTGGATTATTTTTAGCTATTTGCCATGTAGCATGCCCCATTCCAAAGCCAATTTCAATAATTTTGGGATTATTACGTCCAAAAAAACTATTTAAATCGACAAGCGCATTGGAGTAATCCAACCCAAAAATTGGCATTAATTCTTCTAATGCACGCTGTTGACCTTGAGTAATTTTTCCTTGGCGCAATACAAAACTTTTTATCTCACGATTAACTTGATTATTTTCCATAATATAATATCAATATCTCTTAAAAATTAATTATTCTCTTGATGGTGAGTATTTCTACGATGTGATTTACGTTTGCGATTTTTTTTATTTTTACGAACCTTTTTATATTCTGGAGGAGCTATATCTACTAACTCAATTAATAACTCAGTACGAGATTCTTCATTAGCAAGCATAAAACGGTTCCACCAATTAAAAATAACAGGTTCGACCTCATTAAACTCATTTCTTAAATGAAATAAGTGCCATGCTTGGCGAAAGCGACCATTACTTGGTACATGTTCTAAACGAGCTATACTAGGTAAATCAAACTCGATTTGCAGCATCCACACTTCGCGGATAGCAGAATATAAATTTTGTGAAATACCACTATTAAAAACTACATCTTTATTTTTTGAAATAGCATCCATTAATGCTTGACGAGGATGTGAGTTAACAGTTAACTCATCTTGCCAACTTTTGAAAATTGGTGGCCACATCATACCTGCTAAAATAAAAATTAAAGAAACATCTTCGTCATTTAGTAAACGAGCATCAGTCCGCTCTAAAACTTTTACAGCAAAAGCATCAGGTTCAGGAACAAAAAATAATTTATCAAATAATGGAAAAATTTTACGAGGTAATTTTAACTCATAAAGTTCACGCAATATACTTAACGTATTACCAGATGTCAAAATTTTAAGCATTTCTTCAAATAAACGACCTTTAGGTTCATTAAGAAGTAAATGTTTTACGTTTCTAAAATTAATATACGTATTTTCATCAATTGTTAAACCAAGCTTCTCTGATAAACGAATTGCACGTAATACTCGAACAGGATCCTCAATATAGCGTTCATATGGATTTCCAATGATTCGTAATAATTTATTTTCAATATCATTGAGTCCACCATGATAATCAATAATAACTTCAGCTATTGGATCATAATATAACGCATTAACAGTAAAATCACGACGATAAGCATCCTGATCAATTGTACCATAGTTATTATCAACTAAAATTCTACCATGTTCACTAAGTGCATGAACAGGTGTAGTGTTACTACGAAATGTTGATACCTCTAAAATATGACGCTCCCGCCATACTTTTCCAACTCGCTCACTACGCTCTTTATTGATTCGTTCATAATAGACATGAACTATTTTAAACCTACGACCAATTATCATTGAGTTTCTGCCAAAAAGTTGGCGAATTTTTTCTGGTTCAGCACTAGTTACAAGATCGTAATCTTTTGGGGTTTTACCAAGCAATAAGTCACGAACTCCACCGCCTACGATGTAGGCACTATATCCGTGCTGCTGCAGTTTTTTTATAACTTGCAAGGCATCATGATTAATTAAAGTATTATTTAATCCATATGTACTTGCAGGAATGATTTGTTTTGTCATTAATAATCCATAAATTTCATCAATATAGTGTATATTAAACTCTAACCGTTAGCCAGAATGTAGATTAAACACCATAATAAAAAAGGCGTTGCTTTCCATTTACGGTCTGCTAACACCATGTAAAACCGTATTTTAGCATATTTTGCTTTGTATTATACCTATATAATAGTTGAAATATAAAGATTTTCTAAAATCAATTGATAAATATTTGATAAACAAGATAAGTCATGCATCGTGGTACTTTCATTAATTTGGTGAATACTACCATTACACAAACCAAACTCGATAATCTCATCACTAACATCAACCAAAAAACGCCCATCTGATGTTCCACCATCTGTTTTTGACTCGGGATAAACCCCACAAACACTATGAATAGCCTGAGAACTAGCATCAACTAACCGACCAACTTTAGTTAAAAATGGCTTGGCTGAATGTTCCCAGTTAATTGTGTAATTTAGATGATATTTTTTAAGTATTCTTTCTACTTGTTGTTGCAAATCTGATACTGTATGCAACGTATTATATCTAAAATTAAAATCAACACTCAGCTCACCTGGAATAACATTCGTTACACCAAGCCCTGATTTAATATTAGCAAATTGTAAACTAGTTGCTGGGAAAAACTCATTACCATTATCCCATTGAAAATTTACTAACTCAGCTAATGCAGGTGCAAATTCGTGAATTGGATTACAGCACAAATGAGGATATGCAATATGACCTTGTTTACCAATCACATTAACTCTCCCAGTTAATGATCCTCGGCGACCGACCTTAATTGCATCACCAAGTATATTAGTACACGAAGGCTCTCCAACTAAACAGTAGTTTAACTTTATCCCTTTCTTTTGCAAATATTCGACCATCAGCGGTGTACCATCAACTGCGCTACCCTCTTCATCAGAAGTTAATAATAACAAAATTTGATAATTATTATTTTTTGAGTTTTGGATAAAGTTTTGTAATGCTACCAAAAAAGCGGCAATTGAACCTTTCATATCTGCTACACCACGACCAATTAACTCATCACCAAATTTCGCTAAGGAAAATGGATTACCACTTTTCCACTTACTATACTCACCACTAGGTACAACATCAACATGTCCAGCAAAGGCAAAGATTTGTGAACCATTACCAACCGTAGCAATTAAGTTTTTTGTTTGATTACGATTAATATATGGACATCTCCCACCCATATTATTAATTAACATTTCAATATAGTTTAAC
>DYTA01000043.1 GCA_020726205.1 Nitrosospira multiformis | reverse complement strand
CTGATTTTGCAAATATTTGTGTGAAATAATTTACCAGATTTTGTGTTACATTATCTTCATCTATTTGTTTATTTTCTGAATAATGCCTGATTACATCATCTAAAAAATAAATACTAAAATACTCTGAATCGAGCCATTTTTCTTTTTTGCTTAGTGAGGTTTTATTTTTATCGCTGTCTTTGTCAATTTGCTTAATGTAATAAAACTCTAATGCTTTACCAATCACATCCCAACTACCATATAATTTAGCTGATAAATTAGTTAGTGCCGATTTGTTAATATAAATCTGTTTGGTATCATACTCATTAATCTGATTGAATATTATTGGTAATCGATTAAAAAGGCTATCCGAATTATTGAAAGCATTATCATAATATTCAATAATTGCACCTGCCACATCACCATCATTTTTAAAGTTATCTAAAACAAATGAATAACTATCTCTATCACTCAAAATCTGTTTAAATAATGGCTTTAGCTTTGGTAAGCGATTTTTCTTATCAACTTGCTGTTGGTTATATAAATTTATCAGTTCATTTAAACCTTGTAATTTAGTACCATCATCATTACTTTTACCGCCGAGAACTAAGTTATAAAAATCAATTCCAGTTTGAGTTAATGTTTGATTAAAATACTCAAGCTTGAAAAAATCCTCTAGTACCACATCACCTAAGAGGAGTGACATTGATGATAATTCAACTCCAGAACTTTTTATCTTCTCAAAAATTTGTAAATTATCTATGAATTTAGGTAAATTTTGATGAATTAGGCGAAAAGCAATACTAGTTGATTTCTCTTCATCACTGTACATATTTTTACGATTTTCATGAAAACCAGCAAAATAAGTAGTAAAGTCACTAAATTTTTTAATTAAGCTTAATTCATTTTTTTGTTCACGGGATTGTTTCCCAAGCCAAGCTACTAAGTCATTTTTGATTAGCTCTTTTTTAAAAATATTTTTAAACTTATCATTGCTTGTAACCATTGCAATTAGTTTCTTGCGTAGATCTTTTTTGATATTTTCTAGCTGTTTTTTATCTTCATCTGATTTATCTCGTTTTATATACAAATCATAATATTGCTGTAAATTTTCTAATTTAACATTCGTTAATGCTTCATCAATAAAATATTTATGGTAATCATCAATTATTTTTTTAACCTGCTGGTAATCTTTGGCTCGTTGCTCATCCTGTAATAGCAATCCATTGTTTTCAATGTGTTTTAACGTCTCTCCTTGCGGTATCAGTTCAAACCGTAATGTTTTAGACAACGAATACAAATTTGAAAAACTTTGGTAATTCATGATATATCTCCCACAATATAAACTAAATTTTTAAAATATTGTTCTATAAATAATAATTATATCACCACTTAAATAGCTAACACTTACGATTATCTGTTTGGTTTGAGAAAGTGCGTAAATCCATTTCTTTACATGCCGAACACCAATTTTATACCATTACTTAAACTGTGAACGAACTATAACCAATTGATTTACTATTTGATAAAATGCTGTAATAGACCACTTGCCAAAAATAGTCCAGCTACCCACAAAATTATTTGGTTTTTAGTTGACTCTAAATCACGCTTAGTTGCCAAATCTTTAATAGCTATTTCCTCTTTTATGTTTAGGATAGCTACCTCTATAGCATCTTCAATTTGTCTAGCTTGAAACTCTGCTAACTCTTCGCTTGTTCCTAATTCTTTTGCTTTTTTTACATAAGCAAGTGCATCAAAATGTTTAATTGTTAATGTTGCCATGCTTTCACTCCTAATTAATTTGTTTTTTGAAATTTGCTATAGATTATCTCATTGCAAATTTTCTGAAATTTTTGAACATTGATTCTTACTCTACTTGTTCTGCTAATTATAACATAGAATGATAAATTGTTAAATAGCTAACACTTACGATTATCTAAGTTGCATATATTTTGTTGCTCATGCTCAAATTGTGCCAATTTACTTAATAACTCGCTACTATTAACAAAACCATAGGTTTGCAAATCTTTCGCTATCGTTCCATCTTGATTAAGCATAATTAATGATGGTAACGCAAAAATTCCAAAACGATTTTGTATTGCTTTAATATCTGAAGTATTATGAGTAACATCAATTCTAATCATTCGATATTTATTAAATTTTTCTTGAATCGTTTGGTTTGAGAAAGTGCGTAAATCCATTTCTTTACATGCCGAACACCAATTAGCATAAAAATCTAAGATTACTGCTTGTTTCTGACTTTTTGCTATTGCTAATTGCTGATCTAGTTCAGTTGTAGAGGTAACGTTAATAAAATTATCATGAACAAGCTGTTCTTTTTGTAAACTAGTATATTTATATGAGCCAATCGCTAAAATTAGTACAAATCCAACTCCAAGCTTGGCAATTTTTGGATTCTTTAATCTCTTAATATTAGTACCAAGAATTATCAAACTAATACTTATCCAAATAATTACAATTAAATCATCAAAACCACTAATTATTTTACTAATCATATAAGCCGTCATACCAAGCATAATTAAACCCAATACCTGCTTTGTTATTTGCATCCAGCTACCAGTTTTAGGCAATAACTTTTTACCAAATACCGCAATGATTAATAAAGGTATTCCACTACCAAATCCCAATGCAAATAATGCAAGACCACCAAGTAATTGATTACCTGTAGTACTAATATAGACCAATGCTCCAGCCAATGGCGCAGTTACACATGGTGATAAAATTAAGTTTGATAATCCACCAATGATAAATGATCCAATTATAGATCCACCTTTAGCACTACTAACTGAGTTGTTTAATTTTTGCTGAATAACATGTGGTAATCTTATCTCAAATAACCCGAATAGTGATAAAGCAAATAAAGTAAATAATAGTGCTAAAATCGCACTTACCCACCAAGTTTGAAACCATGCTGACACACTATGCCCTAATGAAGCTGCTAAAACTCCAGCTAATGCATAAATTACTCCACCACCTAAAATATAGCTAAAAGCAAGTATAAAACTACGTTTTGCCGATATATTTTTACCTGCAATAACTGTAATTAAAATCGGTAATAATGGGAAAACACATGGCGTAAAAGCAATTAGTAATCCAAGAGCAAAAAAGCTAATAATTACCCAAATTGAACTTTGTCCAAAATAATTGGCGATTTGTGTAGTCGTTGCTGATGAACTTAGTAATTCATTACTTGGTTGTGTTTGGTTAGTATCAGCATCACTTAAAATAGTTCCAGTTGTTAGGTTAATACTCTCAATTAATTGTTGCTCAGGTAAACATAATGTAGTTCCTTTACATCCTTGATAATTAATTTTAATATGTAAATTACCATTGCCGTAATTGCTGATTGGAAGCTGAATATCTAATTGTTTTTCATAAATACTAACACTATTTGATTCTGGTGTTGCGATTATCAATGGATCAGGAAACACTGGTTTGCCTAGTTTGACACTGCTATCATCTAACGCTATTAATTTAATTTTGTTTTGATAAAGATGATAATCCTGAGCAATAGTAAATTTAACCCACATATAATTTTGATTTTGCGACTCAACTTTTACTTGAAAGGCTTGAAATGCAGCTAAGGAGTTATCCGCATAGCTACAAGCAATTAACAGTAAATTTAGCACAATTAGTTTAATAAATTTAAGCATAACTTCTAGACCTCCAGTTTTTTACAATAAAATTTGAAATACATTGTTTTATCATTAATATTAATATATTTCAGCTAAAAACCCAGTATCAATAAGACACTGGATTTAACTATAGTGATTAGAGTATATTAGTGTTTAAAGTGGCGAATACCGCTAAAAATCATACTAATGCCATATTCATTACAAGCATCAATTGACTCTTGATCTCGTAATGAGCCACCTGGTTGAATAATTGCTTTAATCCCTGCTTTAGCACATACATCAACACAATCTCTAAATGGAAAAAATGCATCAGAAGCTAAAACACCACCGTCTTTTGCTCGCTCAATCGCTTGATTGGTCGCCCAAATACGATTAGTTTGTCCTGCACCAATTCCTTTAGCTACGCCATCACGAGCAACTACAATAGCATTTGACTTAACATGTTTTACTACTTTCATAGCCATGATTAAATCAGGCATATCTTGATCATCTGGTTTAGTTTTAGTAACAACTTCTAATTTTTCTACAAATTTATTATCTGCACTTTGAATTAGCATACCACCATCAACTGTTACATACTCTAGTTTACCTTGTGGTTGGATATTTTTAATTTTGATAATTCGTAAATTTTTTTTAGTTTGTAACTCAATTAAAGCATCTGCTGTAAAATCTGGAGCCAGCACAATTTCAAGAAAGGTATTATTCATTTCTTTAGCTGTTGCTAAATCGATTGTATGATTAACTGCGACAATACCACCAAAGATTGATACAGGATCAGATGAGTGCATTTTATTGTATGCATCATAAATATTTTTACCAATTGCTACACCACAAGGAGTTGAATGTTTAACTCCACAACTAGCTATATCATCAAATTCAGCGACAACTTTCCATGCTAAGTCCATATCACGAATATTATTAAAAGATAATTCTTTACCATTAAGTTGTTCAAAATCTTTAAGTACGCCAGTTTGAGTTGTTGCAACATAATATGCCGCTTGCTGATGTCCATTCTCACCATAACGTAAATCAGAGACTTTTTTATATGACATATTAAGGTAAGTTGGAAACTCTTCCTCACCCAATAAAAACTGACTAATTGCAGCATCATATGCAGAGGTTAAATTAAACACTTTACCAGCTAATTTTTTACGTGTTTCAAAATTTACCATGTTATTTGCAATTAATTCATTTTGTACTACAGCATAATCATTAACATCACTAATCACAACAACATCATTAAATGCTTTTGCAGCAGAACGTAACATAGTTGGTCCACCAATATCAATAAACTCAACTTTTTCTTCAAATGAAATATCTTTAACTACTTCATCAAAAAATGGATAAAGATTAACGATTACCATATCAATAGTTTCAATGTTGTGCTTAGCAATTGTTTCCATATGTTCCTGATTATTACGTATTGCTAAAATCCCACCATGGACGTTTGGGTGTAATGTTTTCACCCGTCCATCTAACATCTCTGGAAAATTAGTTACTTCACTAATATCAATTACATTTACACCATTTTGCTGTAAATATTTATATGTGCCACCAGTTGAAATCATTTCAACATTCTGGCTTACCAAAAACTTAGCAAAATCTAAAATCCCTGTTTTATCATATACACTAATTAATGCTCTTTTCATAAATTAAAACCCTATAAACAAATACAATTACACAATAGAAGTTTCATAATGCACAACTTCTGGAAATGGATCATAAAACTTATGCAATAAGTTTTTCCAATCTTGATATTACATTGACTGTCTAAATCCTATCGTATGATTTTCTAATGAGCTCCACCACACTAGCAAAATATATTGATTCTTTTTTTCAATACAAGCTCGCAATTCGTGTTTAATGTAGCCATCAACAGATGAAATAATTTTGGATGCTTCTTGAAAACTATTTTCAAATTCAGGTGTCAAACCATCAATTACGTTTAATACCGCAACCTCTAAAATATGGTCACTCATTATTAAACCTCACGTTTTCATTATAAAAAGTTTTAATAGTTGCTATAAGAGTTGGATACTCGACATTTAAAACTCGTTGTTGCAAATCATTGGCTGTATCATTAGGTAGTACATCAACCTTAGTTTGTAAGATTACTTTACCGCCGTCAATTTCTTCAGTAACAAAATGAACACTGCAACCAGACTCCGTATCTCCTGCATCAAGAACAGCCTGATGCGCTTTTAAGCCCCACATACCAGCACCACCATGTTTTGGTAATAATGACGGATGAATATTAATTATTTTACCATTAAACCGTTGAATAAAATTCTGATTTAAAATTGATAAGAACCCAGCCAACACAATTAAATCACAATCTTCAGGAATAAATTCAGCGATTTTTGAAGATAAATTTTGGCGGTAAATCTTTCTATCCGCTAAATAGGTTGGAATATTTACGGCTTTAGCTCGTTCAATTCCATAGCATGGTCGATCTGCAATAACGGTAACAATTGTAGCAAATAAAGATTGTTGATTTATCGCCTCAATTATTGCTTGTAAATTGCTACCTCCACCAGAAACTAAAACTGCTAATTTAAGCATATTTTTTCAGTCCCATTTACGATACTACCAATAATATAAGCATCTTCACCTTCAGCATCTAATATTGCGAGAGCTGTATTGACATCAGCACTATCTACAACAATACAGAAACCAACTCCCATATTAAAAGTACCAAACATTTCCATTTTATCTACACCAAGTTGATTAATATGTTCAAAAATCGGCAAAACGTTAATATCCGCTACTTTTATATCGGCACATAATCCATCTGGAATAATTCGAGGTAAATTCTCAATAAGTCCGCCACCAGTGATATGCGCCATCCCTTTAACCTCTACCTGTTCCAGTAATTTAAGCACAGGTTTTACATATATTTTAGTTGGTGTAAGTAATGTTTCCCCAATTAAACTTCCGTTAAATTCAGCTGTAAAATCAGGAATAAGTTTACGTACTAATGAAAAACCATTACTATGTACACCGCTTGATGATAGCGCAATAACTATATCACCTGATTTAATTTTATCACCAGTAATTACTTTCGACTTTTCAACCACGCCAACCGCAAACCCAGCAATATCATATTCACCTGCTTGATAAAACCCTGGCATTTCTGCGGTTTCACCACCCACCAATGCCGCATATGACTGCATACATCCTTCAGTTACACCGCTGACAATCTGGGCTGCAACTTCGGCATCTAGTTTCCCACAAGCTAAATAATCCAAAAAAAATAGTGGCTTAGCACCATGGCATAAAATATCATTTACACACATCGCAACACAATCAATTCCAATTGTATTATATTTATTTAATGCAAAAGCTATTTTTAGTTTAGTACCAACACCATCGGTACCAGATACTAAAACAGGATTATCATATTTACCTAATTCATACAATGCACCAAAACTACCAAGTTCGGTAAGTACATTTTTTGAGTAAGTACGCTTAACCATATCTTTAATTAAGCCAACACTTTTATAACCTTCTTCTTTATCAACACCTGCTGTTTTATACGTAATCATTTAGCTTATTCCTTTTGATTATTTTCAATATTATTTAGTGGATAACATCCTGTAAAGCAACCCTCACAATAGTTATTCCCACCTAGAATTATTCGCTGATTGCTAATATTTAAAAAATCCAAGCTATCAGCATTTATTTCACGGCAAATTTCAGCAAGATTCATTCTACTAGCGATTAATTCTTCTTTACTTGAAATATCTACCCCAAAAAAGCATTCACTTCTAACCATTGGTGAGGCAAGTCGAAAATGAACTTCGGTTGCACCAGCTTCACGCATCAGCTTAATTAATTTTTTAGCAGTTGTTCCCCTAACTAGTGAGTCATCAACTAAAACAACTCTTTTACCAGCAATTACTTTACGCATTGGATTTAATTTTAATTTTACTGCTTGTTCTCGTAAGCTTTGACTTGGTAAAATAAAACTACGTCCCATATATTTGCTACGAACCAAACCCATAGAATATGGGATACCACTTTCCTCTGAATAACCAATAGCAGCAACAATTCCAGAATCAGGCACACCAACCACAACATCTGCATCGACAGGCATTTGTCGAGCAAGAGCTCTTCCCGCTTCTTCACGAACATGATAGACATCGAGGTCATCAATTACTGAATCAGGGCGAGCAAAATAAATATACTCAAATGAACAAGATGCTCGTTGATGATCTTTAACATAATAGCTTGAGTGGAAGCCATGCTCATCTATCATAATTATTTCACCAGGTTTCACGTCACGAATTAATTCAGCACCAACAATATCTAAAGCACAGCTTTCAGATGCAAAAACATAAGTGTCTGTGCCTCTAATTTTACCAAAGCAAAGTGGACGAATTCCAAATGGATCTCTTACAACAACTAACATTTGAGCAATTAGCATTACTAAAGCATAACCACCTTTTATAGTATTACATGTCTCAATAATAGCCTGCTCTACACCTAGTTTGGAGCGTTTAGCAATCATATTTAAAATTACTTCGCTATCTGATGTTGTTTGAAATAACGTACCATCCATTTCCATTTGACTTCGCAATTGATTAGCGTTAATCAGATTGCCATTATGCGCTAATGCAATATCACCTAAAATAGAACGAGCAAATAAAGGTTGAGCATTAGTAATATTTGAACTACCTGTTGTAGAATAACGAACATGACCAATTGCAGCATTACCAATTTTATTAGCTAGTTCTGTTTGATCAAAAACTTCTGATACTAATCCCATGCCCTTGATAGTATCCAAGTATCCATTATTTATGATAGAAATTCCAGCACTTTCTTGACCTCGATGCTGGAGAGCAAATAAACCACAATAAGCAGCATAAGCTATATTATCAATTGGTTTATTATCATAAAT
>DYTA01000042.1 GCA_020726205.1 Nitrosospira multiformis | reverse complement strand
TCGATAACAATTCTTTTGGATGATTAGATTGTGTAATTGGACGACCAATTACCAAATAATCAGCTCCAGCATCCAAAGCAGCAGATGGAGTCATTATTCTGGTCTGATCATCAGATTTTTCGTTTGATAATCGAATGCCTGGTGTTACCGCTATAAAATTTGAATTAATAAGTGACTTAATTAAACCAACTTCATGTGCAGAACAAACAACACCATCTACCCCACTCTCATAACTAAGCTTGGACAAATATAATACTTGTTCGGTAACTGAGTTGCTATAAACATCAAAAACGGTAGCATCGTCCAAACTAGTTAAAATAGTAACCGCAATTAATAATGGTTTATTTATACTATCATTAATTGCTTGTCTAGCAGCCTTCAACATCTCTCGCCCACCACTAGCATGAACATTAACCATCCAAACACCAAGATCGGCAGCAACTCGAATTGCTTTATATACTGTAGTTGGAATATCGTGAAATTTCAAATCAAGAAAAACTTCAAATCCACGCTGATGCAACTCACGTACAATATTAGGACCATATGCCGTAAATAACTCTTTACCAACTTTCAATCTACATTGATCTGGTTGAATATTAGCCACAAAGTTTAATACCTCATCAAGACTATTAAAGTCTAAAGCAATAATCACTTTTGAATTCATCTAAACCTCATTATAATTAATTAGATAATAATTGAAGATTTTTTGGCCAAGTGTTAAGATTATTTTTTAACACCCATTGAATTTCTAAATTACTTAATTGCCAAATTACCCATACTCTATTTTGAAAATCAAACTGAAGCGCTACTGGTTGATTTAACATTTGTTCAACATAACCTTGGACATGATTATTATTTGCAGTATCACGCATAACTGTTGCGGGACTGATTTCAACAATTGCACTAGACAATAAAATTAAACCTAATAAGCTACTACCCCAGTTACTGGGAAGTTCTTGGATTTTAAGCTGCGGTAGATTAATCGATTGAATAGTTGCATAAATTACATTCGGTGGAAATTTACGCAATCCTACGACAGAATCAGCATGTGCATTAATCCAAAATAAATATAAAATTAATATATACAAATTTTTACGCATTATACAGTTGGATGAAATCAAAAATTAATTGATTAAACTCAGCTGGCTTTTCTAATTTACTCAAATGACCAACCCCTGAAATTATATGTAATTTAGACTGTGGAATCATGCTATGGATAAATTCGCTTGCCTCTGGCGGTGTAGCTTTATCGAATTCACCAGTGAAAATTAATGTTGGAATTGTTATTTTACTTAAATCATTACGGTAGTCAATAGAGAATGTTGTGATTGTTGATGCCATATATGGTTCTTTACGATTTAAACGAAAGATTGCAAATGCTTGGTCATAGATTTTTTGGTCAAATTTTTCAGGTAAACATGCAGTTACAATAAAATCTGCCATTTCATCCATGCTAACAGATTTAATCATTGATAACCTACCATCTAATTTAGCCTTTGCTTCATCGCTTGCATAGCTTGCCGTATTACATAATGATACGCTAATCATTCTATTTTGATAATTAATTGCTAATTCTTGACAAATTATTCCGCCCATTGAAAGACCTACAAAATTTGCCTTATCAATATTCAATTTATCACATAATTCAATTACATCTGATGCAAACTGTTTAATAGTAATTGTTTTTACTCCATCTTCACTACGATGATGTCCACGTAAATCCATGGCTATCACACGATAATCTGCATCAAAATAAGAGAGTTGATTTGTCCAAGAGTCCAAATTCTCACCAAGACCATGAATAAATATCAGAACAGGTTTATTTTGTCGTTGATTATCAACATAATACATCTTAAAATCATTTAATTGAATTTCCATTATTTTACCTCATTAAAATTAATTACTATTTTACCTGGATTTTTATTAGTTTTTAAATCACTAAAAGCTTGCTTAAAATCAGCAAACTTATACTCTGTTATCTGTGGGGATTTATTTGCCTTAATCAATAAATCCAATATCTCACTCCCTATTTGTGCTAAATCGCATTGAGATGAATAATGATTGGACAAATATGCACCACCTAATGCTACTTCATGAAATCCAAACCCAGTTGTAAACTCTGAAATGTCATGAGTATGAATTATGCCAATTATTGATGCTATTTGCCCGTTAAAGCTTAGAACATCCAAATCACGCTGTAAATTATTTTTATTTGTTGTTTCTAAAATATAATCGACACCGGATGGAAATAATTCCTTGATTTTATCAAACACATTACATGATGTATAATCAATAATGTGATCAGCACCTAATAATTTAACGTAATCATAATTATGTGGTGAACAAGTGCTAATTACAGTCAAACCAAGATATTTAGCTATTATAATCGCAAAACCACCCACACCACCACTTCCAGCCTGAATAAAAATAGTTTTATTGGCTTGAACATTCATTTTACGAACTAACGCTTGATATGCTGTTAAACCAGCACATGGCATTGCTGCAGCTAATCTTAAGTCAAAATCAACTGGTATTTTAAATAATATATGTTCTGGTTGAATAATATATTCTGCCAACGCACCTCCATAAATTAAATTAGCGTGAGCTGCAACCAAATCACCTTTTTGTAATGAAATACAATCACTACCAACTTCAACTACCTCACCAACAAAATCCAAACATGGGATATAAGGATAACTCCATATTTGTGGATGGTTGGCTAACAATTTATAGTCAACAGGATTAATACTTGCATAAGCAAGCTTAATTAACACTTGATTTGAAGCTCTAATTTGCGGAGTAGATATATTAGCAATTACTAAATCATCTATATCCTGACATTTATTGTTGACGACAACGGCTAACATTTAATTTATGCTCCATTCATTTATACTAATAATTTACGACTAGATAAAAAAGCAATTACACAAATACTTACAAAAGATCCTGATACAGTTAAAAGACTTGCTAATGGTTGACTAGGAACAATTGTCACTAATGAAATTGCTATACTACTAACTAAAAATCCAACACACATGTTCAACCCTAAAGCTTGTGCACTACTACCATCAAAATGACTCATAATTTTAATTTGTGTTGGAGGATTTATTAGTGCGTTTGCCGCTCTCATAAATATAACACCAGCAGTCACTGCAATCATAGTTAATCTAACTTCATCAAGAAACCAAGATGAAAGTACGATAAGTGCACCAATTGAAGTTGAGTACACTCCTACCCCAATAATACTAACAGGTTCAAATCGCTTTTTATTTAAGTACTGCATGATTTGATTACCAGCCATGTATGCAGCCGACAACCAGAGATAAAGCATTGAATAAGACTGTGGACTAATATGCCAATGATCTATATATAGGTAACTAGATACCCCAATAAATGCAAAATATGCACCAATACCTGTTGCATACATTGCTGTTAAAACTAAAAAAACTCTATTTGTTACTAATTTCAAATACATCCGCATGTAATGTTTAACTGGATGAAATCGCTCCAATTTATTATGTAATGTTTCAGGTAATACAAAGTATCCTACTATAATTAGTACTATTCCCGTAGCGGCGCTAAATAAAAAACAACTGCGCCAACCAAAATATTTAGCTAGATACGCACCCAAAACAGGAGCTACTGCAGGCGAAATAATCAATCCCATTAATAATAGCCCATTTGCAGTAATTTGTTCACGTTCATCCATACAGTCTTTAAGGATTAATCGTGGAACAATTACAATTACAGCACAACCAAATGCTTGTATCCCTCGCAATAATATGATAACACTCAACCAAGGAACAATTGCAATTGCAAATGCCGCAACACTAAAGCAACTAACACCAAGAAGCAATATAGCTCGTCTACCATATCGGCTACTAATTTCACCAACAAATAACACCGCAAATGCTACACCAATAGTATAAATTGATAGAGTCAAATTGACACTACTTGGTGATGCATGAAAATCAGATACCATTTTTGGCAATGAGGCGATATAAATATCTGTGGCAGAAACACCCAAAAAAAACATCATGGTTAAAAGTGTTAAAACCATTGTCTTTTGCTGTTTAGTCATTTTACTATTTTCAAAATATAAAAAACTTCAGAAAAAACATGATGGACACAGCCATCATGTTCACTATTTTTTCCACGTATCTTTAAGACCAACTGTTTTATTAAAGACATATCGACCTTGTACTGAATCACAATCATAACGATCAGCAACAAAATACCCGACCCGCTCAAACTGATATCGTTGTTCAGGTTGCACATTGTGGATAGCTGGCTCTATGTAAGCCGTCACAACTTCTAACGAATTAGGATTAATAAACTCTAAGAAATCATGCCCCTCGACATTATCAGGTTGTAGCTCAGTAAACAAACGATCATATAAGCGCACCTCTGCACAAATAGCTTTACTCGCACTAACCCAATGAATAACACCTTTAACTTTACGTCCTTCAGGATTTTTACCAAGCGTATTAGCATCAATAGAACAATGTAACTCAATAATACTACCATCTGCAGATTTAATTACTTCATCACATTTAATTACATAGCTATGGCGTAAGCGTACTTCACCACCGATAGTTAAACGTTGAAAGCCTTTTTCAGGAGTTTCTTGAAAATCATCTTGATCAATATAGATTTCTTTAGTTAATTCACATAATCGTTTACCAAATTCTGGATGTTGCGGATGAAAATCAGCCTCACGTGAACCTGTTTCACCATCAATAAAATTAGTTAAAACTACTTTAAGAGGACGAATAACCGCCATAACTCGTGGTACACTTGACTCAAGTTCCTCACGAATTGCAGTTTCTAAAAATGGAATATCCACGTGGTTTGGCGATTTTGAAATTCCACAACGCTGTGCAAATAAACGTATACCTGTAGGAGTATACCCACGGCGACGCATACCTGATACAGTAGGCATCCGAGGGTCATCCCACCCAGAAACGACACCTTCAGTTACCAACTGATTTAATTTGCGCTTACTAGTTAATGTATAACCTAACTCTAAACGAGAAAACTCAATTTGGCGTGGACGAGCAGGCAATAATCCAGCGGTAAATAACTTATCAACAACCCAATCATATAATGGACGATGATCCTCAAATTCTAGTGAACAACATGAGTGAGTAATAGACTCCAACGCATCAGAAATGCAATGAGTATAATCATACATTGGATAGATACACCATTTATCACCTGTACGAATATGATGGAAACGTTTAATTCTATAAATTGCTGGGTCACGTAAATTCATGTTAGGTGATGCCATATCAATTTTAAGACGTAATATTTTTGCACCATCAGCAAATTCACCAGCTTTCATTCTACGAAATAAATCTAAGTTTTCTGTAACCGAGCGATCTCGGTATGGACTATTTTTACCTGGACGAGTTAGAGTTCCACGGTATTCCCGCATTTCATCAGGAGTTAAATCATCAACATACGCCAAACCTTGCTCAATAAACCACTCAGCAAATTGATATAGTTTATCAAAGTAATCTGAAGCATATTTAACTTCACCATTCCATTTAAAACCTAGCCAACTAATATTTTCCATAATCGAACGAACATATTCGTCATTCTCTTTTTCTGGATTAGTGTCGTCAAATCGCAAATTACATAATCCTTGATAATCTTCAGCAACTCCAAAATTGTGACAAATTGCTTTTGCATGACCAACATGTAAATAACCATTTGGTTCTGGAGGGAAACGGGTAATAATTTGCTGATGTTTACCTGTTTTTAAATCATCTTCAATAATTGCACGAATAAAATTACTTGCAATAGTTACATTATTTTCAATTTTTTCTGTCATTTATTTATTCCTCTATAAATCTTTGTATTCTATTAACCAAATTCTTAATATCTGGATATTTTGAAAATTCTTTATCATAAAATATATCATCAAAAAATTTATCATTAAGCTTGCTTTTTTTACCCACAAATCTGAAAAATTCATGAAATAAACATTTATCATTTACTTTTTCAAAATAATCTTTACCACACGGCTGTCTTTGTTTATTAAACTCTTTGATAAGCTGAACAAACTCACGTAATAATTCACCATCATTTTCAATAAAAAGTGTTTCTAATGTACACGGTGCTGGTTCTGTTCCTGAAATATAGTATTTATCAAAATTAATATCTAACTTCTCTAATTCTAATTTTTCTTCTTCATATTCATTAGGACTATCATCTAAATCAAAGTCTTTGATTAATAAAATATTCTTGATATCCATATTACTATAGTTAATTTGATTAGTTTCATCATTCACACAATTAATAATATGCCTCTTAATATATGGCTTAAATTGTGGCTTACCTTGAACTTCAATTATTTTCAGACTTGTTGGCGTATTAATGTTAAGCTTTATTATTAACCATTTAATAAAAGTTAAGTCTTCAGAACCCTCAAGAATTATAACTTTATTTATCATCGTAATTACCTAATATCAGCGGAATAATCATCAATATATTCCATCACTATTTCTTTATCCCAACGCATTACTCCACCATTAAATTTAGGATTAAGGCGATAAAGGGCTAAATCACTAAAACTATCTAAATTACGAATAAAGTCATTCGAGTGAGTCGTAATGAATAACTGAACATTGAATTTTTTGCTCACTTCATCTAAATAATTAATCAATTTGGGTTGATTCTTGTAATAAATACCATTTTCAATTTCATCAATTAAGCAAATACCATTACTTGAACTAATAATAACTGCGAGAATACCAATTATTTTTACGATTCCGTCACCAAGATAGCGAATCGGTATCATTTTTGGAAAGCCATTATCTACATATATTTCATTATCTAGTACAGCAAACCTCACTATATTTAAATTAAATGCATTATTTAAAAACTCAATAATATCATCTACATGTTTATCAATAATTATTCTGTTAAATAATAAATGATTCCAATTTAGATTATTATCTAGCATATTAATAACGCATATTTTTTTGTTAATATTTGAGATTTGTACATTTCCTGTATTAGTATCCACAACCAATTGTACTTCTATGCCATCATAAATATATTTAGCAAGTAATTTTAAAAAACTATTCTGTCCGCTCATCTGATTCAGATTATCAATTGAATCATATACTACATCTTTTGTAAATAATACTTTGTGCTTAACATCCGATACTTCAAAATCAAAGTGACTCGTTTTATTGATAGTCGTTAAATTAAAGATATAATCTAAATCATTTTCTATAGCAATCATTGGGTTGGCTAGTAGTTTTGCACGACGCAAAGCACGATCCAAAAATGCTAACGGAACTTCATTAATAGCAAAAAAAATAGCCTCAAGCACAGTTGATTTACCCGAATTATTATTTCCTACAAATACGTTCACTCTACTAAAATTTTGTAAACCCAATTCAGCAAATTTCTTGAAATTTTTAATGTTAATATTCTGTAACATTTTTGTTTACCTTAATATACAATTTCATCCAAATTTTTATATTCATTTATTATTCAATATATTCAAGCACTCTTCAAAAGCATCAGCCATACCACCAATATACTCATTATGACCATACAATCTAATATCTGTTGAGTCATATAAAGCAGAATCCCATTGACTCCTATAACGGTTAGCAAGTAACTTTATTTTTTCTACAGCATTTTCCTGTACACCAGTTATTTCTTATATCTTTCAATTAATAATTACTCTTCATTTAAATTAATAAACTGTGCCAAAAATAATGGTCTTGCATAAAAAGCACGTGTTCTTGAACCATGCCCTGCACCTTTAGTTCTCGGTTGAATATATTTCCCCATTTTACCAGTCAATGCATCAAACCCTCGCATTGGATCTAACAAACAATCTCGAACTAAATTATAATCACTGCGAACATCTTGATATAGTTGTTCTGTCAAATCAAATGATACGATAGAATGTACAAAAGTTGGTTCATTGTATGAACTCCCTACTATTCGAGCGACACACACAAATTTTTTTAGTTTTGATAACAAATGACTTTCTTCAAAAGTCTTTAATCTCACATTAAAGTCATCAATCATAGTAACTGCCATAGTTTCCTTAAATTGAAGATTACCGTTCTTTAAACGTTTTAATGGAATCGTTTTTAATTCCCACGACCCAAAATTAGGACTCTGCGCTGAATTAATAGGCAATCCCAAATAACGTTCAATTACATGACCAGCCCAACCTTTATTAACCTTACCACCTTCACTTAACACGGTCACTTGCAAATCATTTGCTAATGAATGTAAATCCAAACCTTTTAATTTTTGTAGTTTTATCAATGCCTCTTTACGTTCCATTTATACTCCTTGTATCAACCTATTTATAGATAAATCCAAATATTCCTGCATAATATCAATACCAACAAATTTTCTTCCTAAGTTTTTAGCGGCTACGCCTGTTGTTGAACTACCTGTAAATGGGTCTAAAATTAGGTCATCTTCATTAGTACACGACATAATAATTCTTTGTAACAATTCTAAAGGTTTCTGTGTAGGATGTTTCCCAAATTTCTTTTCTTCTTTTTTCGGCGGATTTATTGCCCATACAGAGCGCATTTGTGTATTTGGCTTTTTGATAAAATCACTGCCCCAGTCATTATTTTTCATCAAATGATAATTA
>DYTA01000041.1 GCA_020726205.1 Nitrosospira multiformis | reverse complement strand
AGTATCCCGAAATTTACATTAAAACACTCAATCAATCGCACGACCGTTTTTTAATTCTCGACCAAAAAGAAGTATATCATATTGGTGCTTCGCTTAAAGATTTGGGTAAGAAGTGGTTTGCATTTTCGAGAATTACTTTTTATGCAAGCACCATTATATCTCATTTACCTAATCAACATGAAAAAAATCAATTAAAAATCAAATAAATATGAAAACAAAAATTGTAATTCTACTTACAACATTACTCCTTGCTTAATTAACAAGTATGGGACAAGTAAATCTCGAATTAGGCCTCGTTGCCCACTACCCCTTTAACGGCAACGCCAACGATGAAAGTGGAAATGGAAATAATGGAACTGTGAATGGTGCAACCCAATCTACGGATAGATTTAGACATATAAATAGTGCCTATAATTTTGATGGAAGTAGTAATTTTATTAGCATTTCTCAAATCACAAATTTAAGTGCTGTTCAAACAAAGTGCTTTTGGATAAATCCAAGTGTTTTATCACCTAATATGTATATAATTGACGAAGGCGGAAATAATAATTGGGTGCAGTTATATGATGATGATTCTGACGGAAAATTAGAACTGAAAACTGGCTGTGTTACTAGTGGAATAAGCATTTTAGCAAGTAACCATGAATTTACCCAAACAAATCTATGGTATTCTATTTCCGCAACAACAGAGAGCAGTAATATCACAAAGATTTATATTAATGGAATTTTGGATACAATGGGAACACTCCATAATACAGATATTCCTTCATCTATTGTTGTTGGCAGGGCTAGTGTTGGCAACTATTATTTTAATGGTCTCCTCAACGACATCCGCATCTACAACCGCGCCTTAAACGAAGCCGAAATACAAGCCTTATACTACGAAGGTCAAGCACCCACCATTTCAATTACCACCACACCGGCTATATGTAATCAATCTAACGGAACAGCAACAGTAAGTATTACAGGAGGAATTCCCCTATATACTATTGTTTGGTCTAATGGTGTTATTACCCCAACTGCCGATAGTCTCGCTGCCGGAATTTATGCTGTAAATATTATGGATGCACAAGAAATGCATATTTCAGGAACCGCAACGATTACAACTTCAGATGGACCTGCAATATCCCAATCAATTACCAATGTAATTTGTAACGGACAATCTAACGGTGCTATTAATATTTCTGTTACAAGAGGTCTACAGCCCTATACCTATGAGTGGTCAAATGGATCTGAAACGCAAGATATTAATGGTCTCTCTGCGGGAACTTATGATGTTTACGTTACTGATTATTTGGGTTGTTTTGGATATGCCTCTTTTTCCGTTCAAAATGGGATTGAAATATCAAACACAAATTCCAATACCAATCCTACATGTGGTCAAAGTAATGGTAGTATAGAATTAACAACAACGGGTGGTACTTCTCCTTACACTTATCATTGGTCAGGTGGTCAAACTAATTCTACTATAACCGGAATTGGTGCAGGAATATATACTGTAACTATTCAAGATGTAAACATGTGTGTTTCAATTTCTCAAATTTCATTAAATAATGCTAATGCACCCGTAATTTCTGTAAGTTCTGTACAGTCCGCTCCTTGTGGTGGTTCAGGTTCCGCTTATATTGAAATTACCGGAGGAAGTTCGCCATTTACTTATAACTGGTCAAATGGATTTCATGGTGAAGATTTGGTGGGATACAATCCTGGTATTTATTCATTAACTGTTACAGATAACTCCGGATGTATTGCAGTAGGTAATGTCGAAATTCCCATTGTGCCACTACCTATCCAACCTATTTGTTTGGTTACAGTAGATTCTTTTGCTCACCGGAATATGGTGGTTTGGGAAAAAGTATCTTCAACAGGAGTTGATTATTATAAAATTTATCGCGAATCGTCTGTACCAAACCAATATCTTTTTGTTAATAATGTAGACTATGAATCAATGAGCGAGTTTATTGATCTTGCGGCAAATCCTTTTGTGCGTTCATGGAAATATAAAATTTCTCAAGTTGACCTATGTGGAAACGAATCACCTTTGAGTGATTATCATAAAACTATGCATTTAACTATAAATCAAGGAATGGGAAATTCCTACAATTTAATTTGGGATGATTATGAAGGCTATAGTTATTCTACATTTTATATCCATCGTCATACCAATGCTACCGGATGGGTTATAATTGATTCATTACCTAATACATTACATTCTTTTACAGATATTCCGACTAGTAATGGTGGTTTAAAATATATAATAAGTATGCATGTTCCATCAGCATGCTTTCCTACATCTTTATCAAAAGTAGTTGGCGGACCTTACGGAAGTTCATTCTCAAATATGGAAGACAATACGTATATTGATGTTTCAGTAAAAATTACAGAAAATGACAAAATGATTTGCTATCCCAATCCTATGAGCCAGTTTACAAAAATACTCATACCTAATTGGGAATCTGATAATATAAACAGCAAATCGATATTATCATTAAAAGACCTTATGGGCAAAACGGTAGCTACATATAAATTAAGTGAAATAAGCAATATCGTTAATCTAAACGGACACAATGGATTGCAAATAACCATCCAACGTAACAGTTTAACCAAAGGACTTTACTTTATCGAACTTCAAACCACCCATAACGCTGTAGACAAAACCTATCGAAGTAAACTAATTGTTGAGTAACCCTTATGCTACAACGCCTTAATACAACCTACCAAAGACTCCGAAGGAGTCCAATATGCATAACCCCGGACATCAAGTTCGGTGGTTATGCTATATTAGGTATTTTAAACATAAGAATCAATAATACGTTCATGTAAAATATTTTTACGCTATCTAAAATTAACTTAAATTGCAAAAAATTGAAAAACTAAAAAAACGAAATATGAAACAGAAATCTTTATTTACAACTACCTTATTTTTAATTACTTCCATAGTATTTGCTCAACCCAATTGGACTAATCAAAACACGGGTATTGCTACGACTCTTCATTCAATTCACTTTGGAGACATATATCATGGATGTGCTGTGGGTTCTGACGGTAAAATTATTACAACAAATAATTCAGGAAAAACATGGACAGCACAAATATCTGGAGTTACTGACCCTTTAAGAGGCGTATGCTATACTAATTCCTCAAATATTATTGCAGTTGGCGAAAATGGTAAGATTATATCTTCAAGTAATAATGGAGTTGACTGGATACAAAAAAATTCCGGATCAGTAGAAGACCTTCAGGGTGTTGCTTTTGCAAATGACACTATTGGGTGGGCTATTGGACTAAATGGTACAATTAAGTATACTTCTGATGGAGGAAATACATGGCTTTCACAAACAGTGAGCAATCCTGTTAATTTATTTTCTATATCAGTTATAAATGAAAATACCGCTTTTGCTGTAGGATATATGGGAATGGTTCCTTCAGGAAAAGTTGTAAAAACTGTTGATGGTGGTAATACTTGGACAATTTTAAATCCTGGAGGCATGACCCTGTATGGAACTCATTTTATAAACGATCAAAAAGGTTGGGCAGTAGGTAATACCGGAACAATTATTCATACCGAAAATGGCGGAGATACATGGACTAGCCAAACATCACCTACCACTGAAACCTTAAAAGATGTCCATTTTATTAATGATTCAACAGGTTGGATTGTAGGAACTAATGGAACTTATTTATACACTGAAAATTCAGGACTTGATTGGGAATCAGTAAATACATTACACAATATAAATATGAATAAAATTTTCTTTATTAATGAATACCGAGGTTGGACTTGCGGAAATGTAGGCAGAGTTCAATACACACGTAAAAGTGAAGAAATTTGCTTGGTAACAGTTGATTCATTAATTGGACGAAACAAAGTTATTTGGGAAAGAATTTTGGGACAAGGTACTAGTTATTATAATGTATATAAATATTCCATAGGAAACAATTATGACAGTATTGGATACGTTCCTTTTGATAATATGAGCGAATTTATTGACCAATCTTCAACTCCTGCAACTAACTCTAATAGATATAAAATATCTGCCGTTGATTCTATGGGCAACGAATCCGATTTGAGTCCTTATCATGAAACAATGAATTTACAAATAGGACAAGGAATTCCAGCAACAACGGTTTTACTTTCTTGGAGCGAATATAAAGACGAAAGTGGTAGATTTATACCGTCTGCTTATTCCATTTTTAGAGGAAATACACCTGAAAATTTAGGCATCCATGTCAATTTACCTGGTATAAATATCAGTTACAACGATTTAAATGTAACAGAGAATATGTTTTATTATATTTCCGTAGTCAAGTCAACGCCCTGCTATCCAACATCTTCCGCAAAAGAAGTGGGTGGACCTTATGGCAGTTCGTTTTCGAATATGGAAGAAAACACATACATTGATGACTTTGTTGATTTTGCTATTTATCAAAAAATAAATTGCTACCCCAACCCTATGATTACATTCACACAAATTTCCATCCCCAATTGGGAACCCTGTAATAAAAATAGTGATGCTATGGTATATGTAAAAGATATTTCGGGCAAAACAGTTCAATCTTATTCATTATCACAGAATAGCAATTCTCAATTTATGATGGGACTAAATGGCTTGCAAATCACCTTACAACGAAATAACTTAAAATCAGGCATTTATTTTATTGAACTTACATCATCTACAAATAATGATGGAAAAACATATAGAGGAAAACTAGTAGTTGAATAAAGTTTAAGTTATTTTTATGACAAGGCGCATTCAAGTAATAAATACTAACAAGCCGAACACTTAATTCCTTACATATAAAAACCATAACATTCTTTATTTATTGCAGTTAAAAGCACAGGAAAATATCTGTGACGATTGGAAAATAAAATAAAGAAAAATAAGAAATAGTATTCCTTATTTTTTGTTTAGTAAATTATACTAATTATCTTTGCGCTTTAATATTAATAACTATTTTTTCAATGAAACTTCTTTAATCGTCACTTTTATTCATTCTCTTATTGGGAAATAATTCTTATTTGCAATCTCAAACTTACAATTACGCCGTACAAATAGGAAATGCTATTGAATTGAATGTAACCGGAGCTAATGGCAATATCCAATGGCAAGAAAGTACTGATAGCCTAAATTGGAGCGATATTTCGGGTGCAACCACCTCTCCCTACACCTTTAACGCTGTGACTTCACCTTCAGGGATTCGCTATTTTAGAGCTAAAATAACCAATACAACGATATGCCCTAACTCGCCTTGGTACAGCACAATAGTTCAATATAGGATAGCCGCTAATTCCTCGCAAGTTCAAGTAGGCGACTGGTATCGTGGTGGAGTCGTTTTTTCTGTTGATGGAAGTGGAAATGGATTAATAGCTCCAACTGTAGATCAATCGAATTCTGCAACATGGGGTTGTGAGTCGGTAGGATACATTGCTTCTGCATCATCTAATACAAATGGACAAGCGAATACAACAGCTATTCTAAGTAATTGTAGCCAAAGACCAATAGCCGCTAGTATATGTGACGAATTGGTTCATTTAGGTTACTCAGACTGGTATTTACCTGCATTTGATCAAATGATATTATTAGTTTCGTATAAAGATATTGTTGGTAATTTCCCTCCTGTGCAAACTCCTGGTGGTATTTATAATGGATATTGGACTAGTACGAATATATGGGACTCATGGAACAATTCTCATAAAGCTAAAATGGTAAATGTAAATGGTTGGACTCCAACATCATTTAAAGATAATTATGCATACGTACGTGCCATTAGATCCTTTTCTTCTGCGGGTCCGGTATTTACAACTGCCTCAACAGTTTCTATTCCCTTTCAACCCGAAACTGTTTCTATGATTAGTCAACCCATATCCAGAAATGTTTGTAAAGGTAGCGCTGTTAGTTTTTCGGCTACTGCACTAGGAACAAGTGTTAGTCATCAATGGAAAAAAGATGGTATGCCTATTATAGGGGCAAATTCCAGTTGGTTAATTATTTCGGCTGCAGATGTATCTAATCAAGGAGTTTATACATGCGATTTAACTAATCTTTGCACTACCGTTACATCAAACAGTGCAACTTTAAATGTAGTTGAAATTGATGCTCAAGCAGGTAGCGATGCGCTTTTTTGTAATAATAATTCATATAACCTTATTGGAAATGGCTCAACAAATAATATTACCGTGTCAGGACAACTGTATTATTCTTGGTCGCCTAATACAGGTCTATCAGATGCTAATATTCCAAATCCGGCAGCACAATCCTTAACCAATCAAACTTATATTTTAACCGTAAGAGATAATTTAAATTGTACTGATTCAGATACAATGAGTCTTACTTCTATCACTCCCATTTCAATAAGTTCTCAATCGCAATCTATAAATGTTTGCTCAAATTCAAATATACAATTTAATGTAGTTGTTAATGGAACTAATCCATTGTATCAATGGAAGAAAAATGGCGATGATATTTCCGGCGCAAATTTAAATACATATCAAATTCAACAATCGAGTATTTCCGACCAAGGGATATACACTTGCGATATAAATAATTATTGCAATCTTTCATCATCAACTTATATGGAATTAAAGGTGATTGAATTATCACTTGAACTTAGTAATGACACCGTAATATGTTTAGGCCAAACAGCACAACTTCATTCAAATGTAGTAACTAATCATATAACCGAATCGGGAACAATAAATTATCAATGGACTCCATCTGATTCATTATCATCACCTTCAATTTTCAATCCGGTTTGCAGTCCAAGCCATTCGCAAACCTATACGCTTTTGGCTTCCGATCAATTAGGATGTACAATATTCGACAATATTAATATAACAGTTCGCCAACCATATCAAAATCAAGAAATTTGTTTAGTTACAGTTGATACCAACACATGGAAGAACAAAATTCTTTGGGAAAAAGTAATAAATGTAGGAGCATTAAAATACAAAATATTTAAAGAAAGTGGTACCAATAATTATATTGAAATTGGTGAGGTAAATGCTGACGTTCCTGCTCAATATACCGATATGGCATCTAATCCCGAAATAAAATCGGATAAATATAAAATAATGGTAGTTGATACTTGTAATAATGAATCGGACTTAAGTAATTATCACAAAACTGTTAACTTGGTAATTTCTTCAAATGCCAACACAATGGGATTAAATTGGACTCCCTATGTAGATGCAGGCGGTATGTTTATACCCTCCAGTTATTACATCTATAGAGGTACAAATATCAACAATATGTCATTATTAGCAACAGTAAATGGCTCAACATTAAGTTATAATGATGTTAATGTATTCGACGTTTATTATTATATTATTGGCGTAAGAAAGGCTGATGGTTGCGAAATAAATGGAGTTATTGATACAATTTCGTTTAGTAATAGAAAAGATAATGGCACATTTGTAAATATAAATAATAAATATTTTCAACAAGGAACCATACTGATATATCCCAATCCAATGGCAAATGAAGCCACACTTACAATTCCAAATTTTAAAGGAAATTCTTTCGATTTAATTGTATATGATATTGCAGGTAAAATCGTTTCAAATGAAATTTCATACTATGTTGAATCAACTCATGAATTTGAAACTAAAATAAAAATTTCTCAACATAATTTAAAGTCCGGAATATACTATCTTGAAGTGAAATCAAATAGAATTTACCGAAGCAAATTTATTATTGAGTAATATTTTCAATAAGTAATTAATTATCTAAACAAGAGCCTAATACAGCAAAAAATGAAAAACATATTTTTAATTTCTATATTATTTTTAGCAGTAACTGCTACTAAAGCGCAAAGTCCATTACAAACTGTTGTTGTTGGCGATACTGTATTTTTATCGGTTACCGGTGCTGTTGGAAATATTCAATGGCAGGAAAGTACCGATAGTTTAACTTGGAACGATATTATTGGTGTTACTCTTTCTAACGATACAATAATCGTTACTTCTAGTAGTACAAGTAAAAAATTTTACCGAGCAGCTATAAGTGACCCTTTATGTCCAAATTATACTTGGTATAGTAGTATTATTCGTCATAAAGTTTGTGAAACTACTGCAAGTGTTAAAGTTGGAGATTTATTCAGAGGAGGCATTGTTTTTAAAAATGGATCTTATTGGTATGTAAATGGAGAATTTCAATGGACAGAATTACCGGGTAATGGTTTAATTGCCTACCCTTCAGATTATCCCAATACCGCTTCATGGGGTTGTCAAGGTTACTATCTTCCCGGAACAAGCGATTTAAACAATGGAAATACTAATACTAATAATATTGTTTTCTATTGTGGTGAATATACCGCAGCATACTATGCCTACAATTTTGTATCCGAAGGATATGCTGATTGGTATTTGCCTTCACAAAATGAATTTTCTTATCTTGGATATCAAAGAGATTCAGTAGGTGGTTTTCAAGATTGGGGTTCTTATTGGACATCGACTCAATCCGATAACAATTATGCTAAAAGATGTTTGTTGCATGGTACTGGAGAGTTTCAAGAATGGCAAAAAGGGATAAGTGTTAAAATGCGTTTTATTCGTGCTTTTTTCGAAAACGATAATTTCAAGCATTGTTACTCTCATGCAGTTGTTACTGAAAGTCCTCTAACAGTTAATATTAACGAACAACCCATAGGTC
>DYTA01000040.1 GCA_020726205.1 Nitrosospira multiformis | reverse complement strand
TTATTTAAATAGTTCCGAAAATTATTCAACGAAAGTTGTTAATGCTGTTTTAGTTGATAGAAAAATAGATTTTGCACAAGTAAAAGAAGTTTGCGATGCATTTAGTTCTTGGGCAACAAGTGAATCTAATCAATCATTATTTGAAGCTAATAAGCGAATTGAAAATATTTTAAAGAAAAATGCTGAACAAATTGACAATAGTGCGATTTTGGATATTAAATTATTTAATGAATATGAAATTGTATTATTTAATGAATTAAATAAAATTAATCAAAATTCAAATAAAACAGTACAACTCAATTTAGAGCAATTAAGCGGATTAGCACAACCATTAACTGCTTTTTTTGCAAATGTAATGGTTATGGATGATGATTTAATGATTCGTAAAAATCGTTTGAAACTATTATCTGATTTATATGTGAAATTTAATTATTTTGGTAAATTATCAGAATTAATTTAAGGGTAAGAATGAAAATAATTTTATTAGATCGTGATGGAGTAATTAATCAGGAAAGTGATAAATTTGTCAAAAGTACTGATGAGTTTCATTTGATTTCAGGTAGTGTTGATGCAATCGCTAATTTGAGTCAAGCTGGTTTTAAGGTTGTTGTGTGTACGAACCAATCAGGTCTTGGGCGTGGTTTATTCACGATGGAAGATTTAAATGCTATGCATGAAAAATTACATCAATCTGTAGAACAAGCAGGGGGTGTAATTGATGCAATTATGTTTTGTCCGCACACGCCAGATGATAATTGTAATTGTCGTAAACCAAAACCTGGAATGATTATCGATATATGTGAAAGGTTCAATGTCGAAAATATCTGTCAAGTTATGATGATTGGTGATAGTATTCGCGATTTACAAGCAATTGCTAATGTTGGTGGGATTCCGATTTTAGTTAAAACTGGCAATGGTAAAAAAACATTAGCTAAAGAAGTTTTGCCTACAAATACATTAGTTTTTGATAACTTGTTGGCAGCTAGTGAATATATAATCGAATTAAATCAGAAAGAAGTGAAATAGTGAAACAAAAATTAACGATTGGGATTATTTTTCGCTCAATATTATTTTGGAGTTTATCGATAATAGTTTTGCCTTTTTATGCTCTTTTAGCATTAGTTATCATGGGATTACCACCTAAAACACGTCATTGGATGGTAATGTCTGCAGCACGTTATTTTACATTTTTATTAAAACATATTGGTGGTATAAACTATTCAGTTTCAGGACGTGAGAATATTCCGAAAGATCCAGCAATTTTTGCAGGAAATCATCAATCAGCATGGGAAACTGTAGTTTTAAATTGTTTTTTACCACCTTGCGTATGGATTATGAAAAAAGAGGTATTTAATATACCTTTTTACGGATGGGGTGTGCGAGCTCTTTCAACTATTGCCATTGATCGTAAAAATGGTGAAAATTCGATGTCACAGGTGATTAGCCAAGGTAAGCAACGATTTGGTTTGGGATTTTGGATTATTATGTTTCCTGAAGGTACTCGAATAAAACCAAAAGCGCGCAAACCATTTAAACATGGAGCTGCAAAATTAGCGTTGAGTTTAGATGTTCCAGTTGTGCCATTTGCACATAATGCTGGTTATTTTTTACCTAGAAATAGTTTTTGGTTATATCCAGGATGTGTATCTGTAGTAGTTGGTAAACCAATTTATCCTGATAGTAGTGATGCAGTTGAATTTACAAAAAAAATAGAGACTTGGGTTCATCAAGAATTAGAGAAAATGGGTTCTTAAGTGGCACGTTTTTATTTTAATTATCCATTAAACATTGGTGATAAAGTTGATTTATCTGAAGATGTAGTTAGGCATATTAATGTATTAAGGTTACGAAGTAACGAACCAATAACATTATTTAACGGAAATGGTAATAATTATTTAGCAAATTTTATTGTTTTTGAAAAACGTAAAATTATTGTTGAAATAGTAGAGTCTGTTGCTGCTAATAATGAGTCAAATTTGCATTTAGTATTGGCAATGAGTATTATTGCAAATGATAAATTTGATTTGGTTTTACAAAAAGCAGTTGAGTTAGGTGTTACAGAGTTTATTCCTGTTTTCACACATAATACGCAGCGGTTTAATAGTGATAAATTAAACTCAAAAATTGAGCATTGGCAAAAAATCATAATTGCCGCTAGTGAACAATCAGGTAGGTGTACATTAATGAAATTAGCTAAACCTTTGGATTTCTCTAGCTTTATTTCTCAATGTAATACAGAGGTAAAATTAATTTTATCCCCACATCATACTGGTAATATTTTTCAGCAAACAATCAAGAGTTTGACTTTACTAATTGGTCCTGAAGGTGGTTTAACTTTATCTGAAGTTAATGAGGCAACAAATATCTTTGGATTTAATTCTTTATGTTTAGGTAAACGAATTTTACGAGCTGAAACTGCAGCTATTGTTGCTGTTGGATTATCACAATCATATTTTGGTGATTTATAAATTAGTCTGAGGCTAAAGGGGTTTATTATGAAAAATTTATATTTAAGTATTGTTTGTTTGAGTTTCTGTTTAACTGCCTGTGGAGGTGGAGGTGGAGGATCTGCACAAAATATGCCAATTGGTGGAACGCCATTTACGGGGATATTTTCTCCTGGAATTGGTAATGTCGGTATTGAGTGTAATTTTGAATCTGTACCACAGGTGACTGAAACGCTAACTTTTGTAGTAAATGAATCTGAGCCAACTTTTTTCCAAGATGGTTTGCTATATCCTAATGAAAATATCTTCAATGGTTTTTTTACTAACCCTGTAAATCAAAATAATCCTTGTTTTGATGGAAATATTACATATTCAGATTGTGGTAGTGCGCAAAGTGGAACCATTAAATTTTTTGGATGTAGCGTATATTTATCTGCAAGTAGCCAATATATTTTTCATTCACAATATTATTTATATGACGGATTTGGTCAGTTATTAACAACGGGAACTGTTGATGCAACAAAATAGTACTCCAAAACGTAATCCATTAATATGGCTAAAAGACTCATGGCATTTAGCACGTCCATATTGGACTAGTCAAGATAAGTGGCGGGCAATTGGTTTGGTAGCTATTGTAATAGTTTTTAATTTACTAACCGTATATATGTCTGTGTTATTCAATAAATGGAATAACAAAATGTATGATTCATTACAACATTTTAATCAAGTAATGTTTTATCAACTTTTGGTTAAGTTTTGCTATATGGCATTTTTTTACATACTATTTCAAATTATGTCATATTATTTTCGTAAAATTTTGGAAATAAGATGGCGAAGATGGATGACACAAGATTACTTAGCTAATTGGCTTGATAAGCATGCATATTAT
This sequence comes from Nitrosospira multiformis, assembly GCA_020726205.1. Taxonomy (GTDB): domain Bacteria; phylum Pseudomonadota; class Gammaproteobacteria; order Burkholderiales; family UBA11063; genus Aquella. The sequence continues at coordinate 5,412 of DYTA01000040.1, read as the reverse complement.
AAAATGCGGTTTGTAGATAATTATGCGGATAATCCTGACCAAAGAATATCTCAGGATATTGCGGCATTTATTAATACAGCACTAAGTTTAACCTTAGGATTTATTAGTAATGTTGTGGGATTATTTTCATTTATATTTATTTTATGGGGATTATCAGGCCCATTATCTTTTGTGATAGGTGGTCATCATTTTGTAATTGCTGGTTATATGGTATGGGTTGCATTAATTTATGCTCTTGTTGGTACTTTTATCACATTTAAAATTGGGCGCCCATTGATTAAATTAAATTTTGCTCAAGAAAATTTGGAGGCTGATTTTCGATTTGGTTTGATGCGGGTTCACGAGTACGGTGAAAATATCGCTTTTTATAATGGTGAAAAGCAAGAATATCAAGGTTTATTGGTTAAATTTAACCGTGTTGTAAATAATTTTATGACAACAATTTATCGGCAAATGAAAGTTGATATTTTTAATATTGGCTATAGTCAAATCGCAAATATTTTTCCAATTTTGGTAGCATCACCAAGATATTTTGCTAAAGTTATTCAATTAGGTGATTTAATGCAGATTAGTGGTGCTTTTGGTCAGGTACAAGGATCTTTATCTTTTTTTATTGATAGTTATGGTTCTTTAGCTAGTTGGCGAGCTGTGATGGATCGATTGTATGGATTTCAAAGCGTTATAAATCAAAGTTATAATTTACAATCTATTCATAAACAAAAAAATGATGTTGATTATTTAAAAGTCAGTAATTTAACTTTGAAGTTACCAAATTCAAGTCGAGTGCTAATTAATAACTTAAATTTTAATCTAAAAAGTGGAGATCGTTTATTAATTAGAGGTTCTTCAGGATCTGGTAAAACCACATTACTGCGTAGTTTAGCTGGATTATGGCCATATGTAGATGGTGAAATATTTCAGAATAAAACCACAAAAGAATTGTTTGTTGCACAACGACCTTATATTCCTAATGTTAGTTTACGTGAAGCAATTTGCTATCCATTAATGGATAATTTACCTGATGATGATGTTCTTGGTAAACTTTTAGATGAGTGTGGTGTTAATTATTTAGTCTCTCGTCTTGGTGATTTAGCTGATTGGGATAAAATGTTGTCTTTGGGTGAACAACAACGATTGGCTTTTGTGAGAATTTTGGTGAATGAGCCTGATATTATTTATCTGGATGAGGCTACTTCTGCATTAGATGAAGATATGGAGTACAAATTGTATCAAATATTGGTACAAAAATTAGCGAACAGTGTCATAATTAGTGTTGGTCATCGCAGTACACTGCACCAATGGCATAATCAAGAAATTAATTTTAATTGTAACTGAGGATTGAATGGATAGTTTTAATCAATTAATCAAACAAGAAATGGTGATTTTAGATCAAGTGATTCGTCAAGATTTAGGTTCACAAGTACCATTAATTAATACTGTTGGCGAATATATTATTGCTGGTGGAGGCAAAAGAATTCGTCCGTTACTAACTATTTTATGTGGTAAAGTTTTAGGTAATAACAGTGAGCTATTATATAAAATGGCTGCTATGGTTGAATATATTCACACTGCAACTTTACTCCATGATGATGTTGTTGATGAGTCAGGTTTACGACGAGGAAGGGCTACTGCAAACGCTGTTTTTGGAAATGCTGCTAGTGTATTAGTGGGTGATTTTATTTATACTCGTGCTTTTCAAATGATGGTTCAGAGTAACTCATTACGAGTGTTAAAAATTATGGCTGATAGTACCAACGTTATTTCTGAAGGTGAAGTACTACAATTATTAAATATTGGGCGTAGTGATTTAACTGAAGCAGAATATTTTAAAGTAATTGAAAGTAAAACCGCAAAATTATTTGAAGCTGGAGCAAAAACTGCTGCAATTGTTAGCAATGTAAGTGAAGAGCAAGAACAACATTTAGCTAACTATGCAATATATTTGGGAACTGCTTTTCAAATTGTAGATGATATTTTAGATTATAATAGTTCAGCTGAAGTAATGGGTAAGAATGTTGGAGATGATTTACTCGAGGGTAAAGTAACTCTTCCATTAATTTATTTGTTAACACATAGTACTGATGAAGTTCAAAATATTATTCGGGCTGCAATTAATGAGCCAAAAACTGCAGATGTCAATCAAATTGTTAATTTAGTAAAAAATAGTTCAACTCTGGAGTATTGTTCTCAATTAGCAAGTAAATTTGTTAGACAGGCACAACAAGAGTTAGATTCATTTGCAGATAGTGATTATCGTGATGCATTAATGACAATTGCAAAACTAAGTATTGAGCGAATTAGTTAGGTTGATGAATAAGGAGAAATGTAATTTTATGAGTAAGTTGGTTAAATTACTATCCAAGTGGGTTGCACTATGTATTTTTAGTGCATTCTTTTTTTCTGGATGTAGTAAAGAAGTGAGTAATGTACAATTAGAACAAAGAGTACAATATTTAGAAAGTACAAATCAAGAGTTAATTCAAAAAAATACTAATTTAGCTCAACTGGTTAATGATAAATATATGCAACGTTTTGATTTTAGTCCACAAACATATGTGCGTTTAGCTAGTAATTTTACAGGTCATTCATTATTACCTAATTGGGTTGAGTCAAATTTACGTACCAATCTGGCAACCGATTTAAAAGAGAATGTATTAAATCAAACAGATTATCAGTTATCATTGAGTAAATTTGCTTGGTTATTATTACTTTATCATAGTGTTCCATTAGTATTAATTATTCTTTTTTTAGCAATTATTAGTTGGCTATTTTTAGCTGGTGGTATGAAAAGCATTAATTCAAAAATTCGTAAACGAGTTAATCAATTAAGAAGAATGAATCGCTTAATGCATACTAGTAATGAGTTATTACAAAAATTGCAATTAGAAAAAAATAATTTATTAGTACAAATACAACAGCTTCAAATTGAAAAAGAAAAGCTAGGTCATTTGGCTGATATTGATATTATTGAACACAAAAAACAGGTTATGTTAGAGTGTGAGGAAATGCTAAATCATGCTAAAAATCAAGGGTATAGTATGATTAAACAAGCTCAACGTGATGCTCGTCAAATTCGTGAGCAGGCAGAATACGATGTGGTTAATGAGGATGTGTTGAAATAGTTATATTTTGGTATGGGTGAGGTTAATTCACCGTGGTATGAAAAAATAGCACTGTACTTATTTATGATGAAATGTTATAATTCCGTTGTTATTTTTTCATATCTCCTACATTTTTTACCAGCTAAATTTTTTTAGCTGGTTTTTTTTTATGATAATGATATTTATTATGAAATTATCTGTATTGTTAGATAGACGGTGCGATAAAAACTATATTTGAATAGTCATTTTCCATAGTTAGGTATATTAATACATGTTATAATTCATGTAATTTATTACATAGTTAGGGATTCAGATGAACTTTACCGCTATTCATGAATATATTAAAAAATCTCGCAGTCAAAATGATCTTATTTATGATCGAGAGCAATTATCAAATCTTAATGTATCCTTGGCTTTGATTAAATTTCTCCGAGTTGAACAGTGGACGCAGATTTTATACTCAAAAAAATCTAGTGGTGATTTATATGAATTATTCATTAATTTAATTGCAGATAATAATAATCAAGAGCTTACAGAATTTTTGCGTAATGAACTAAGCTTAATTAAAGCAATTAAGAGTTTTAATAATGATGAAACATTGTTTATTATTGAAATGATTGATAAGCTGAAGATTGACAGTAATCAATTGTATACTATTTTAATTGATGAACTTAACAATTCATATTTTTCAAGTGACACTAATCAAATAATTTCTCGGTTAATTCAAAAACAAGATCATAATGATAAGATAGATATACTTTGTTTAGGGTTTAGAAGTTTATATCTTGATAATGATAATAATCGATTAGATTTGGTTTATGTTGATGGATATCGAGTTAGGGAAGCAAATTTACTGAAACTAGTTAAACCAAAGCAAGATATAAAAACTTATCATAAGCATTTATTTAGCGAGTTTGCAATCAATAAATTATATGATTACGCATTAATTTGTGTAAATGATGATATTGGTGTAGGTAAAAATAGCTATGTGGCAAATAGTGATGATCAAAATGAGCAGTATCTTCATTTATCGGCATTAACGAGTTCTGATATTTTAAAGGCGGTTGATTCATTAAAGACGAATGGTAAATTATATCTTACTCTACGGTTAATGTATTGGCAGACTGAGCGTCTTAATTATCTCCGAGAGTATTTAGTTAATCATAATCTGATTAGTCAATGTATTTATGTTAAAACACATCGGACTAATCCATGGGTATTAATTGAAATTACTAAAAATAAACAGGATAACTTAATTTATATGATTAATGATAAATTTTATTCTGATGGGTCTTTGAAATATCGAATAAATGATATTTTAGCTGATAAAATTGCAGATTATATGATAGGTAATTATTTAGATAATAATTTCTCTCAAAAAATTGGCGGTGACTTTATTATGGATAATGGTTATTGCCTAGATCCAAACATTTGTATTGATTTATTTAATGCTAAACAAAAATCAATAAATCATCAAGCTAAAACACTTCAAGAGTTGGCGATTAAAATTTTTAGAGGTCCAGAAATATATAATAAGGATATTCAAGATCAGGAAATATCAAATTTATATTATATAATTAGTCAATCCGCAATTGTTGATGATGGTCTTGCAATTGATAAGCTAACACCTGTTCCAGAGAGTATTTATAAAAAGCATGAGCGTCTGTATAAGCTAGAGATTGGTGACATAATAATTTTATCTAGAGCAACGAATAATCGGGTAACTATGATACCGCATAATATGCCATTGTGTATTGCACATTCTAATATTCTGGTTGTTAGACCAAATAAAGATTTGGTTAATCCTGAGTTTTTAACTTTTATTTTTAATTCCAAATATGGTAAGGCTTTGATTAATAGTATTCAAAAAGGTATTACCTTAAAATCAATTAGTATTGTTGATCTTAAAAAATTAGAAATTAATTTACCTGACTTAACAGCACAACACTTAATTGCTAAACGAGTAACCGAAGCTAAAGCTAAGTTAGAACATGAAATATTAGCTTACAAACAAGTTATTGATGATTGTGAAGCGCTACTTTAAATGATAGGTATTATCGTAATATTTTTTATAAATCAAATCCCCAACTATTAAATTTGGCTTGTTGTTGTGTCCAAGCATAAAAATCTTGGTCGTACAAGTTTACTGTTGTGCTCATATTTAAGCATCCTATAAATTTTTAGGTTATATCATAATAAATATTACTTTTCATTCTCGATTATTGCTATCTCTTCAGTTTTATTGAACCATTACAAAATTCTCAATTAAATATTTCTGGTATACCATTCAACTGGTAAAGTTTTACAATTA
>DYTA01000039.1 GCA_020726205.1 Nitrosospira multiformis | reverse complement strand
GATGGAACAATGCTCTCAGTTGGGCGTGAAATAGTTAACCATAATATTCCAATTATTGGTATTAATCAAGGTACCTTAGGATTCATGACTGATATTTCTGCAAGTAGTATGGCACCAATTATTTCTGAAATGTTATTAGAACATAAATACATTGAAGAAACTAGAACTTTATTATCTGCACAAGTTATTCGTAATGGTGTGTCTGTTTACAAGTCTTTGGCTCTTAATGATATTGTTTTATCTCGTGGATCAATTGGGAATATGATTGAATTTGAAATGAGTATTAATAACGAATTTGTTCATGTGCAAAAATCTGATGGGGTGATTTTTGCGACTCCAACAGGTTCGACCGCCTATTCATTATCCGCTGGTGGACCAATTCTTCATCCTCATTCACAAGTTTTTTCAATTGTTCCGATTTGTCCACAATCGATGTCAAATCGTCCAATTGTAATAAGTGATGAAGTTATAATTGAGTTAACGATTAATACTAATAATACGACAATTTTACATTATGATGGGCAACAGTTTTATAATTTACACTATGGTGATAAAATTATTATTAATAAAGCGGAGTATCAATTACGGTTGCTTCACCCTTTGCAGTATAATTATTATCATACATTACGCACAAAATTAGATTGGTCAAAACGTGTTTCATAGATTTATAGTAGGGTAAAGATAATGTTAATTAATTTACAAATTAAAGATTTTTTATTAATTGATGAGTTGGAATTAGACTTTTTTAATGGTTTGACGGTTATAACTGGTGAAACTGGTAGTGGAAAATCAATTACTATTGATGCATTAATGATTATTTTTGGTGCAAAAGTTAATTCAGATATTATTCGCTGTGGACAAAACCAAGCATCATTTACTGCAACCTTTGAGGTTGATAACCAAACGATTTTGATGTGGTTACAAGAGAAAGAATTTTTAGATAGCTGTGAGGAAAATACTATAATTTGTCGTCGAATTATTGATAGTAATGGTCGTTCAAAAGCATATATAAATAGTTTACCTGTGACACTTGGTGTTTTAAAAGAGCTTGGTGAAATGTTGTTAGATATTCATACTCAACATGCATCGATAGCACTATTGAAGTCAGACAATCAACGTGCTTTATTAGATGAGTTTGCAGGCATTACATACTTAGTAAGTGATATTGGTGATAAATATCGCAAAGTTAATTCTCTAATTTCAAAATTAAATTCAGCTCGGGAGTTTAGTCAAGATTTGCTATTAAAACAAGAAGTTCTAACAGATAAAATCCAAGATATTATTAAGTTAAATTTGCAGGTAGATGAATGGGAAGAATTACAAATCAGACAAAAAACATTAGCTAATGCTAGTTTAATATTACAAGAGTTAGATTTTGCGCTTAATTTAGTTAATGGTGATCAAGGTTCGATGAGTGATTTATCAGCAACTTTATGTGCTAGACTGAGCAAAGTTGGAGACTACTTACCAAATTATATGCAAATTGAACAATTAACTAATAGTATAGAAGCAGAATTAGGTGAGTTAGAACATGAACTACAGATGATTGTTCATAAAATCGAACAGGATCCCGAACAATTAGCAATGGTTGATGCACGAATTGATGAGATATATACTTTGGCTCGAAAATATCGTATTCAACCAGAAGAAATTTTACCTAGATTAAAATTATGGCAAGATGAGTTATTGACATTGGTACAAGATACTAATCTGGAAGTACTTGCTGAGGAATTAGAAACTGCTAAAGCGGACTATTTAAAACTAGCAGATTTAATTTCAGTGAAACGTAATCAAATAGCTAGCGAGTTAAGTTATAAAGTAACTAGTTTGTTACATAAATTAGCAATTACTGGACAATTTGAAGTAAATGTGCAAACCAATACAAGTTGGAGTGTTGTTGGTAATGACATTATTCAATATAAAGTTTGTTTTAATCAGGGCATGGCATTACAACCTTTGGCTAAAGTTGCTTCAGGTGGTGAATTATCACGTGTAGCATTAGCATTATATGTTACGTTAAGTATTAATAATCCACCTGAGGTTATTGTGTTTGATGAAATTGATGTTGGTATTGGTGGTGGAGTAGCTGAAGTAGTTGGTACATTATTAAAAGAATTAGGACAATCTAAACAAGTTATTTGTATTACTCATCAACCACAGACGGCATGCTGTGGAGATTTACATTTGCATGTTAGCAAACAAGTTAACAATGGTCGTACTCAGTCCCAAATTAATTATATTAATCATGGTAACAGAATTAATGAAATTGCTCGAATGTTAGGTGGATTAAATATAACAGAAACTACATTAATCCATGCTAAAGAAATGTTAAAAATATAAATGTAAATTGGTAGAGTTTAAAACTCTACCAATTTACATTTTTAATGTATCTAGACTACATCATGTGTTGACCACCATTAATTGCTAATTGAGCGCCAGTCATAAATCCAGCCACATCAGAAGCTAAATATACTACAGCACCAGCAATTTCCTCTGGTTGTGCTAAACGACCCATTGGAATACCTGCAATAATTTTATTACGAATTTCTTCTGCAATTGCCATAACCATATCAGTTGCAGCGTATCCCGGTGCGATTGTGTTTACAGTTACACCTTTTTTACATACTTCTTGTGCTAAAGCCATTGTAAAACCATGTAAACCTGCTTTGGCTGCAGAATAGTTAGTCTGTCCAGCTTGTCCTTTTTGACCATTGATTGATGCAATATTAATTACACGTCCCCAACCTTTTTCAACCATATCATCTAAGAATTGTTTGGTTAGATAAAAAGCACTGCTCAAATTAGTGCTAATCACAGCATCCCATTTATCTTTACCCATTTTTTTAAACATTGAGTCTCGAGTAATTCCAGCATTATTCACTAGAATATCAACAGAGCCAAAGTCTGCTTTAATTAGAGACGCAGCAGCTTCGCAAGATTCATAACTAGCTACATCACAAGGATATGCTTTAAATTCAAATCCTTCTGCTTTCATTTTAGCTTCCCAAGCTACAGCTTCTTCAGCAAATTTATCACTACCATCTGTATAATAAGTTGTTATTACTTTGTGACCAGCTTGTGCCAAAGATTTACACATTGCTGTTCCTAAGCCACCTAAACCACCAGTTACTAATGCAATTTTCGCCATTTGACGCTCCTTTAAGATAAAATATTGCTAGATCAATTTTATATATTACATAACCTGTTAATTTTAGTTTGGTAAATGATTATGGTTACTATTTTTATTCATCGATTATTACAAAGTTTTTTGTTACCACCACTTAATTCGTTAATCATTATATTACTTGGTGTGGTATTTATCAAGTTGCAACGCACAAAAAGAATAACTTTAATTATTTTTGGTTGTTTAACTTTAATTTTACAGTCCACACCATATGTTGCATATAAATTAAATAAATTTATTGCTCCAGTACCATTAAAAATATCAGCTTTAAAGCAAGCACAAGCTATTGTGTTACTAGGGGGTGGGGTAAATACAGGTTCTGATGAGTATGATGTTAATGCCGTATCAAATGCTGATACATTTGTGCGTATTCGTTATGCAGCTTTTTTGGCGAAAAAAAATATTGATTTACCAATTTTTGTATCTGGTGGAGCAATTGATAGTAAAGATTCTGAAGCGAGTTTAATGAAAAAAGCATTGGTGAATGAATTTGATGTTGAGAATGATATTTATTTGGAGCCTGATTCAAAGACTACTAGTGAAAATGCAAAATATACTTCTAGAATTTTACAGCAATACGGTATTTCAAAAATAGTATTGGTAACTTCTGTAAGTCATATGCGTAGAGCTAAAGCTTTATTTGAACAAAATGGCATTAAAGTAATTCCAGGAGCAACTGGTTATTATTCTCTTGGTTATTATAAACTACCATTACTATGGTTTATACCTACTGCAAGTGCAATGAGTACTGTAGCAGCAATACTGCATGAAATATATGGATATATATTTGATATAAATCTATAATGTTTGTTTTATCTTAGATATTTTTTGTTAACATCGGTACTACTGTTTGCATGCCTGCTACAATCATTTCAAATGCAATAGCGGTTAGAATTAGACCCATACTTTTTGTGATTACAACGATACCAACTTCTCCGATTGCTTTAGCGATGTAATCAGCTAGTAAAAAAGTTAAAGTAATTATTACTGCTAAGATTGCAATTATTAGCATAATAATAAATTTACTTAACATATTTGGTGCATCTTGTCCATAAATAATTATTAAAACCAGACTAGCTGGTCCAACTACCATTGGCAATGCTAGTGGACTTACTCCAAGAGTTCTAAATCTTTTTGTATCTATTTTATGTTCTGCACTAAGTGCACGATCTCCTGCACCAGAAGAATCATCGCTTAAAATAACTCTGATTCCAACAATTAGCAGTATTACACCACCGCCAAGTCTTAGTGAGTATTCATGAATACTCAAACCTTGCATGATATATCCACCCACAAATAAAAATACTGTTAATATTCCAAATACAGACAATCCACAAACCATTGTGATATCATATTTGGTTTCTTTATCCATACTTTTAGTTAATTCTAGATATTGACTAATTGCCAAAATAGGATTTAATAAACTTAGTAAGGTAATAAATATTTGTAAGTAATTAGACATATTGTTACTCTAAATAATCAATAATCATCATTATAACAGAATCATCAGTAAAGATTTAAAACAATTATAAATATGTATGAATTTATAAAATTGATGCTCTGTATATTATGGAAGAGAACTAACTTTTAGTGATAACTATTCAATAAATTCAATTGCAATTATTTCATATTCTTTGATGCCATTTGGCACTTTAACTTCAACCACATCACCAATGTGTTTGCCGATTAAACTGCGAGCAACGGGAGTATTAACTGATATTTTGCGAATTTTTACATCTGCTTCGTCATCGCCAACAATTTGATAACTAGTTTCTTCATCACTTTCTAGATCTAAGATACGAATTGTTGCACCAAAAACTACTTTTCCATCACTATTTAGATTTGATATATCGATGATTTGAGCTTGAGATAATTTGGATTCAATTTCAGCAATACGTCCTTCAATAAAGGCTTGTTTTTCTTTTGCTGCATCATATTCTGCATTTTCTGATATATCGCCGTGACTTCGTGCTTCAGCAATTGCTTGAATTACACTTGATCTTTCTACACTTTTTAATCGAGCTAGTTCCTCTTGTAGTAACTGAGCACCTTTTTGAGTCATTGGGTATTTTTGCATAAGTTTTTAGATTTCCATTATATAAAATAAATAAATTTTAAGCTTTTTAATAAGTAAAATTATTTCATTATCCTACTTATTAAAAAGCTTATGGTTTTTAACTTCTAATAAAATAAGCCACCAAAGTGGCAAAATTTTTCATGGCATGATTTTAAGCTAATTAATTAAAATATGCAAACAAAAAACCGAGATAATACTCTCGGTTTTTTGTTTTATTAAACGCTCTAAAGAACGCAAATAATTATTTAGCAGCAGAAGCTTGAGCGTGTGCAGCTGGTTTAGAAGCGTGTTTTTTAGCCGCTTTTTTGTGTGATTTTTTGTGCGCTTTAGAAGCAGCAGGTTTTTCAGCTTTAACAGGAGCAGAAGCTTCAGCAGCAAAAGCAGAAGTAGCGAAAGCACCAGCGATTAATACAGCTAATAATTTTTTCATATAGAATTTCCTTAAAAGTTTGATAAAATTGAATAATTTATATATAAATTATCGTTAATTATTTAATAATGTAAACGATATAATACATTAGGTTAATATTGTATCATATTTTGTTGTGCAATGCAAATAAAGTTAAATGTTTATTTGCATGAGTTATTGAATGATATTGATTTTATTTTCGAATAACTCAATATATCCACCAATTGGATTATCTTGCCAATCTGGAATTTCGTAACGAGTTATTTGATGATTGTTTAAATTACTTGTATAGCATCCTGGTCTATGAGTATGTCCGTGAATGACAATGTTAGCATGAGATTGTTTAGCTAAAGTATGAATCGTTTCATTAACCACCATATAGTAGTGTTCTGGTTTCATGTTGTGAGTTGTGTGTGATTTTTTTTCGAGCAACTCTTTTAATTTATATCTCCAAGAAAGTGGAATTTTTTTTAAAATAAACATGACAATAGGATTTTGGATTATCGATTTTAGTTTTTGATAACCAATATCTAGTGTGCAGAACGTGTCACCATGACTTAGTAATATTGTTTTATCTTCTACTTTAATTGTATGTAAGTCTGGGATTAGATGTATTCCACTTTTTTTAGCAAATATTTTACCTAGTGCAAAATCATGATTTCCACCACGAAAATAAATTGGATGGAGTTTACTAAATTTGGCAAATTGAGAGCTAATTTCTTTGGTAAATTGATTTTCGTCGTCATCACCAATCCAATAATCAAAGAAATCACCAAGAATATATAAACCATCAATTTTTCCATACCATTGTTCTAATAGTTGATAGAATTTTTGATTTGCGGCTATTGTGTTAGGTGAAAGGTGTAAGTCTGAAATAAATATTAATCTCATGATAATGTGTCGACCTATATTCTAAAAATAATCACATAAAATAGATAAGCTAATCTGTTATAATTAAAGGTTTACTAGAAATGATTATAACATTAATTAATTTAGTTAGGATTATAAGATAATGATAGTTTCTATTCGTCGTATGGGTGAGCCTTGTTTATTAGAAAAATCAGTTGCAGTTACATCTAGCGAATTTAATTCAATCGAATTACTAAATTTAATTGATAATTTAAGTGATACGCAACATCATTTTGGCGGTGTTGGAATAGCTGCGCCACAGATTGGAATTAATAAACGAATATTTATCATTGAATATTATCAAAAAGATATTACTCGTTATAGTAACACTGGCGACTGCCCTCGAAAAATTATTATTAATCCAGAAATATTGTCCGTATCTAATGAGCAAATATCTTTTAATGAAGGGTGTTTGTCATTGCCAGGCCTTCGTGGTACAGTAAATCGCTCTGTAAAAATTTCTTATCAGTATTTTGATCAATTTGGCAATTTGTATCGGGGTGAAGATGATGGGTTTTTTGCAAGAGTTTTTCAACATGAGTATGACCACTTAGATGGTATGTTATATCCTATGCGAATGAATGATTTAAGATCTTTAAGTTATGTTGATGCTGATAAATAAAGGATGCAATTATTAATACAACTAATCATAAGTTCCATGGTTTAGACTCATTAAGAGGGCTAGCTGCAGTAATGGTTATTTTTCAGCATTTTTGGGAAATGAATCATGCTTCAGATGACCGATTACGACCTTGGTTATTTTTTTGTGCAGGACACGAAGCTGTAATTCTATTTTTTGTTTTAAGTGGGTTTGTGCTAAGTCATCAATTGCGAAATTTTGAATTTAATAATTATGGCAATTTTATTTTGAAAAGATTTTTTCGAATTTATCCTGCTTATTATGTGGCAATTTTGTTATCTGCAAGCTTGTTATTATTGATAAAACATTATATTCCTTCTGCTTTGGCTGGTAATAATTTAACCGATTGGTTTTATATTTGGTCGCAAACAACATTTGATAAGACCATGATTCTTGGTTCGTTAACCTTACTCTATCATGAAGGTAATAGTCTTGATGTCGCAACTTGGTCATTATTTTATGAAATGTGGTTGTCAATATTTTTTCCTATTTTATTATGGTTAATTTGGCGTAGTCATTGGTTAATTAATTGTGCTGTTATTAGTTTTTTATTAATATCTAGTTACTTATTATATGCTCATGGTGACTTATTGGGTAACTCATGGCAAGGTATTCTGTATTATGGTTGGTATTTTATACTTGGAGTATTTATATATCGTTTTTATGGTAAATTAATTTTATTAGCTAATCCACTTTTTTTATTTTTTGGTGTTTTGCTTTATTTTAGTAATTATATTTTATTTGGTAAAATTTCAAATAGAATGTTGCATGAGTTAATTATTGCATTAGGTAGTGCATTAATTATTATAAATAGCATTCACAATCAGTGGTTCAAAGTGTTTTTGAGTTGGTTGCCATTTAGGTTTTATGGTAAAGTTTCTTATTCTTTATATTTATTCCATTTACCTATTTTATTTGGTTTAAGTTATTTATTACTACCGCATTATTCAATAATAGCCGTAAAAATTATTACCTTTATTCTTGCTAGTATTATTGCTTGGTGTGGTTATTATGGTTTGGAGTTGCCAAATATTAATTTCATTAATTATCTATTATTCCGGAGAAAAAATGCAAAATGAGCGAGATATATCTAATAATAAGAAAAAATTATTATTTATCGTAATTATCGGTTTATTTATTATTAGTGCTTATTATGGATTTAATCATTGGCGTGATAAATATATTGCTAATAATGTATACCAACAAACGATAGATTTAGATGCTAAAATGGATAAGTTAGACCAAGATGCATTACTAATTAAGGAACAAAAGGATAATAACGATAAAATTATTTTATCTGTATCAAGTTTAACTAAAACTAATTTTATGGATAACCGTGCAGGTGCTCTTCAGACAATTAAAAATCTTGATTATTATCCAGATATTGAGTCAAATTTAGTTAGGTATGTTGGAGCTATGACAACTTTGGTAGGGTTCAAGACTAATATTAAACCAGCTAAAACGGAACTAAGAATTTTAAAATATAGGTATAATCAACAAGTTACTAAATTTAATCAGCAAATTTCTGATATGACGCAACAGGTAGCAGATATTAAACAACAAGTTGTAGCGATTCATGGTACTAATTTACAAGGTCTTGAAATGGCAAGATTACATTTTATTAGTCATAAATTAGCAAAAACGGCTAGTGACTTACATGCTTCCCTCATCCAGGAAATTATGGATGATGCAATGGAAAAAAGTGAAAC
>DYTA01000038.1 GCA_020726205.1 Nitrosospira multiformis | reverse complement strand
TAAATTTATTGTTTGATGATAAAATTGCTAGGTATTCGCTTATTGTGACATACTCCTATTTTAGTGTTCTATCGATAATATATATAACTCTACTAAATCCATCATTTCTCAGTTAGTTGTAACTTGTTTTGTGAGAAATTGATTTTAACAACTATAAGCTATAAATGTAATGTTAGATTTTTTATACCTTTAATTTTTTATCCAGAGTTGGCATTAAATGTTAAATCATTAAAATATTTGTATCCATATTAAATTATTTCTCTAAAGTTATAATAGTGTGCTAGAATTTTGTAAATTAACCAGAGAAATCAATAATGGCAAAAGATAAATCAATATATGAGTGTAGCGAATGTGGTGAAAAGCATAGCAAATGGCAGGGTAAGTGCAATGCTTGTAATTCATGGAATAGCTTGATTGAAGTTATTGAAACTCCAGTCAGTAAAGCACCAGTTAATAACCGTTTTAATGCGCTCAACCAACAGTCTCAAGTGGTAAATTTGGATCAGATTTCAGCGCAAGATGTTAGCCGTGAGGTAACTGGAATTGGTGAACTTGATCGGGTTCTTGGTGGTGGACTAGCGCAAGGCTCAGTAATCTTGCTTGGTGGCGATCCTGGTATTGGTAAATCAACGCTATTATTGCAAACATTAGCTCATTTAGCGCACAAAAATAAAGTTCTATATGTAACAGGTGAGGAATCTGTTCAACAAATTGCGTTGCGAGCAAAACGTCTCGAAGTCGCTAGTCATGCTAATTTGCGACTAATGTCTGAAATCCGAGTAGAATCAATTTTACCGCAAATTGATATTGAAAAACCTGATGTCTTAGTCATAGACTCTATTCAAACTGCGTATTCGGATATGTTACAGTCGGCACCTGGTTCGGTGGCACAAGTACGAGAGTGTTCAAGTATTTTTACTAGATTGGCTAAAAATCGTAAAATTGTGGTAATTTTGGTTGGACACGTTACAAAAGATGGTGCAATTGCTGGACCTCGTGTCTTGGAACATATTGTTGATACTGTACTGTATTTTGAGGGTGAACAACACTCTAATTTTAGAATGTTGCGCTCTGTAAAAAACCGATTCGGTGCTGTAAATGAACTTGGTATTTTTGCAATGACCGATAAAGGTTTGCGTGAAATTACCAATCCATCTGCATTGTTTCTATCTTCATATCGAGCAAATACTGCTGGTAGCTGTATTCTGATTAGTGAAGAGGGGACTCGTCCAATTTTGGTCGAAATTCAAGCATTGGTTGATCAATCTCATTTAATGCCAGCTAAAAGATTAGCTGTTGGTATGGACGGTTATAGATTATCTCTTTTAATCGCAATTATGCAACGTCATTTAGGTTTGCAATTATATGATCAAGATATATTTTTGAATATTGTGGGTGGTGTAAAAGTATCTGAGCCTGCATTGGACTTAGCTGCAGTTTTAGCTATAATTTCATCGTATAAAAATCGTCCATTGGCAGAAAAATTAGCTGTATGTGGTGAAATTGGTCTATCTGGTGAAATACGTACAATACAAAAAGGGCAAGATCGCATTAAAGAGGCAGCAAAATTAGGATTTACGCGTATAATTGTCCCTAGAGCTAATGCTCCAAAAGATAAAATTCCAGATGTGGAAGTGATTGCTGTTGACACTCTGGAGCAAGTTATTCAATATTGTTTTAATTAGGTAGTATTAATATGAGAGAAGTCTTATTAGTATTTTTAGGTGCTGGAAGTGGTGGTGTATTACGTTTTTTACTTGGGAGTTTGGTTTACTCATATACTGGACGTAATTTTCCTTGGGGAACGTGGGTTATCAATTTAAGTGGTTCTTTTATAATGGGTTTTTTATTTGTGTTAATTACCCAAAAGTTTACTAATTTAGCACCATATTTAACAGCACTTATTTTAGTTGGTATTTTAGGTGGATATACGACATTTTCTTCTTTTTCAATAGAAACACTACGCCTTCTACAAGATGGTAAAATAATGTATGCAATGCTCAATGTGTTAACTAGTAGTATTTTAGGTGTTTTTTTAGCATGGGTTGGATATATTCTAGCTCAAAAAATAATCTAATTAGATTTATGACTTATTTTGTCGGGAGTTTATTACATGAAAAAAATTTTTGTAACTGGTAATGTTGGTAGAGATCCAGAATCTCGTTACGCACCAAGCGGTGAGTCATTTGTAACTTTTTCTTTGGCTGTTACAACTGGCTCAAAAGATAATCAAAAAACTGATTGGTTAGAGATAAGCTGTAATGGTCGTACTGCTGAAACCGTACAAAAGTGGGTTCGCAAAGGTACTAAGCTGTTAGTTGAAGGTACTCCAAGTGCGAATGCTTATGTTAACAAAGAGGGTAAAGCTGTTGCAACTCTACGTGTAAGCGCGAGTAATATTGAGTTTATTGGCAGTCGTGAAAAAACTGAAGATGCTAGCCATGATGGTAGTAGTTATGATTCTTCTTATGATAGTGCAGCACCTGCTTATGATAATCAACCAGTAGCAAAGCCACAATCTTCAGCATTTAATGCACCTGGACCAACATTACAAGCAGATGATGTTCCATTTTAATTGTGTATAATCAATAAAAAAACCTACTATATAAATATAGTAGGTTTTTTTATATCAATTGCTTAAGCAGAAATGTTTAACTTCAGTGTCTAATGCAACTATATCAGAGATTGATTTAGCTCCTGCCCCTGAAAATTTTTCTAATGCACGGTTGATTAATTTAGGAATGTCATAAAATTTATGTGTTCCAGCAAGAAATTTTGCAACAGCAACTTCATTCGCTGCATTAAGAATTGCACATGCATTACCACCATATTTTAAGCTTTCAATTGCTAATTGTAGGCAAGGGAAACGTATATAATCTGGAGCGCAAAAGGTTAGCGCATTTAACTGCATAAAATCTAATTTCGCACTACCTGATTCAATTCGTTGTGGCGCATTTAATGCATAAGCAATTGGTGTTTTCATATCAGGTGAACCTAGTTGGGCTATGATTGAACTATCAATATATTCAACCATAGAATGAATTATACTTTGTGGATGTACAACTACTTCAATTTGTTCTACTGTAGATTTAAATAACCAAAATGCTTCAATTATTTCTAATCCTTTATTCATTAATGTTGAACTATCTACTGATATTTTTTGCCCCATACTCCAGTTAGGATGCTTAATTGCTTGTGCTGCAGTAACATTTTCTAACTCTGCATAACTTAGATTTAAAAATGGTCCACCAGATGCGGTTAAAAGAATTCTATTTACACCAATTTCATCTAGTGAGTTATATTCAAATGGTAAACTTTGGAAAATAGCACTATGTTCACTATCAACAGGAATTAATTTTGCATTATTTGCTTCTACGGTATCAGTAATAATTTTTCCACCAGCAACCAAAGATTCTTTATTTGCTAATAATATTCTTTTACCATGTTTAGCTGCCTCATAAGTTGGAACTAATCCAGCACTGCCTACAATTGCAGACATTACAATATCAACTTCACAATGCTGTGCTAAATAGGCTAAATCAGATTTATCATGTAGTACTTCTGTTTTAACTTTATTTTCCGTTAATTTTAGTTTTAGTATATTGGCTAGATTATTATCTTCAATAAAAGCATATTTGGGTTTGAATTCCAAGCATTGTTGAAATAGTAGTTCTACGTTGCGATGTCCTGTTAAAGCAAATATGTTATAACTATTCTTATGTAAACGGATTACATCTAATGTTGAAGTTCCGATACTACCGGTTGAGCCAAAAATAACAATATTTTTCATTGTATATATTTTCTATAATTATTTTAATGTAATAAAAGTGTAATTTTCATTCCGCTAATAATTGCATACGCTATAGCTATTACAGCAATTAAACTATCAATTCTATCGAATACGCCACCATGACCAGGTAAAATATTACCACTATCTTTTACTTGTGCTACACGCTTAAACCATGATTCTAATAAGTCACCAATAATGCCAACTGCAGTTAAAATAAAAGCAAATTTAAATGTTGTGCCATAATTAGGTAGGTAATCGACTGCATTTTGGCTTTTGAGGATTATCAAATATATGAGAACAAAAATAAATCCACCAATTGCACCTTCAATACTTTTACCTGGGCTAATTTTCGGGGCTAATTTGCGTTTACCAATTGCTCTTCCTACGAAATATGCACCTGTATCAGCTATCCATGCCATTGCTAAAATACTAATTAATTGCCATGAACCAAAAAAAGCATGAATAATGTTGAGTGCATAATATGCAGGAATGAATAGAATCAAGCTAAAAATTCCAATTGAGATTTTGGGGAATTTTTTGGGCATAAAAATTAGAATTAATGGTGTAACAAAACACCAAGTTGTCACACTAATAATTCTCATTATTTGGCTTAAATCACTACTTGTTACTGCAATACCTATAACTGCTGCAGTTGCGATTAGCATTGTGGCTATTGATTGAATGATACTAAACTTATACATTTTTGTTAGTTCGTAGATTGCTGTTAAACAAAGCATCCAACAACAAATTGCAAAGGTTAGTGGATTAGTGTAAAACATTACTCCTGCTGTAATGAATAGTAACACTAAAGCTGTAAATATACGGTGTTTAAGCATAATTTTTCCTATAACTGTTCAGATATTTTTCCGAAACGACGTTCTCGATTGTTATACCATTCTAATGCCTTGTTTAACTCAATAGGGGTAAAGTCTGGCCATAGTGTTTGGCAAAAGTAAATTTCACTGTAAGCTAATTGCCACAACATGAAATTACTAATTCGAGATTCTCCACTGGTTCTAATTACAAGTTCAGGATTTGGTGAATGACTAGTTAGTAAATATTTTGCAAAAATCTGTTCAGTTACTGGTAATTCTAATTTATCTTGAATAATTCTGTTTACTGCTTGAATAATATCGCATTCGCCGCTGTAGTCAACACAAATATTAAATATTATTCCTGTATTATTAGCTGTTAATTGTTCAGCATGCTCAATACACTTGGCAAATTCATGATTAATGCGCGTACGATCACCTATAAAGTGTATTTGTGCTTTTTTCGAATTTAATTCACCTAGTTCTTTATTTAGTTTTTTAAGCATTAATTTCATCAAAAATGATACTTCGCTTTGTGGTCTATTCCAATTTTCTCTTCCAAAAGCAAATACAGTAACATTTTTTATGCCAATTGCATCACAATGATCTACGATTTTTTTTAGAGCACTAACACCTTTTACATGTCCAGCTACTCGAGGTAAAAATCTTTTTTTTGCCCAACGTCCATTACCATCCATGATAAAAGCAACGTGCTGAGGTATTTTATCCATTTAATCAATCTTTCGAGAGTATGACATACAAAATGCAATACTCAAAAACAAGCATTGCATTTTGTGTGTTGATTAATTGCACATCGGTAATATACTAAACAGTAAGTAATTCTTTTTCTTTGTCAGCTGTAACTTTATCTATTTCAATAATAAACTTATCAGTCATTTTTTGAATATAATCTTGACCTTTTTTATCATCATCTTCAGTAATTAATTTTTCTTTTAATTTTGCTTTTAAGTCACTGTTTGCATCTCGACGTATATTTCTTACTGCAACTTTTGCTTCTTCAGCTTCACCTTTTACTACTTTAATTAGTTCTTTGCGGCGTTCTTCAGTTAAAGCAGGCATTGGAACACGCACCGTACTGCCGTTACTAGCAGGGTTTAAACCTAGATCTGCATCTCTAATTGCTTTTTCAATAGTAGGTGCCATTTTTGCTTCAAATGGTTGAACTGTTAGAGTTCGAGCATCACTAGCTGTAACCGTCGCAACTTGATTAATTGGCATCATAGAACCATAGTAATCAATTTGCACGTGGTCAAGTAAACCTGCATGAGCGCGACCAGTTCTAATTTTAGTTAAAGTGTTTTTATAACTATCTACACTTTTAATCATTTTATGTTCTGCTTGTTTTTTAATTTCACTAGTCATAATTTTGTGTAACCTTTAAAATTTTAAGTATTCAGTAAAATATTATATTAAATAAATATGCTTGTTGTCAAAGTAACTCTGATTAGTATTTGTGCTTTATGCGGCTTTATCTTTATCAAAACCATTACGTACGTCTAAAATCTTTAATTGCTTTAGCTACTTCTCGCTTACTATCCATTTCTCGTTCAGTTGCTCGTTTATCATGCATTTTTTTGCCTTTAGCTAATGCTACATCTGCTTTTACACGACCTTTGGAATAATGCAAATTTAGTGCAATTAAGCTATAACCTTTTTGCTCTACTTTGCCAATCATTTTATCTATTTCTCTGCGATTTAATAGGAGTTTTTTAATTCTGGCAGAATCAGGTCGTACATGTGAACTAGCACTAATCATTGGTGTTACACTAAACCCAAGTAGCCAAACTTCGTTGTTGATTATTTTTACGTAACTATCGCGTAGCTGTCCCTTTCCTTCTCGGATAGCTTTTACTTCCCATCCTTCAAGGACTAATCCAGCTTCAATAGTTTCTTCTATAAAGTAATCATGAAGTGCTTTTTTATTTTTAATAATGCTCATAATTGTTTAAATTTCTTATTTTATTGTATTTATGTTTAATATCTTGTTTTGTATTTTAAAAATACTAATGTTAGTGAAGCTTATTACAAAAGATAAGCTAATAACTTTAGTCTTCCATATTGCACTATTCTAGCATAATGTTTGAATTCATGAGGCATAATTTTTGCGAGAATAGCAGTTAAACTGATACAATAACACGTTAATTATAAATAAATATTTTGCTAAGGATTGCCTAGTAAATGACATCAAAATCTAATATATTGACTTTTCAAGAGATTATCTTAAAATTACAGAGCTATTGGGCTAATGCTGGATGTGTGGTTTTACAGCCTTATGATAAAGAAATGGGGGCTGGTACTTCTCATACCGCAACTTTTTTACGTAGTATTGGTCCTGAGCCTTGGTTTGCGGCTTATGTTCAGCCATCGCGTCGACCAAAGGATGGGCGTTATGGAGAAAGTCCTAATCGTTTACAACATTATTATCAATTTCAGGTTGTACTGAAACCATCGCCAAGTAATATTCAAGATTTATATCTTGACTCTTTGCGTATTTTAGGTGTTGATACAGCTACACATGATATTCGATTTGTTGAGGATAATTGGGAAAATCCAACACTTGGTGCATGGGGGCTTGGTTGGGAAGTATGGCTTGATGGTATGGAGGTTACTCAATTTACTTATTTTCAGCAAGTTGGAGGTTTAGATTGTAAACCTGTATTAGGTGAAATAACTTATGGATTAGAACGTCTTGCTATGTATCTACAAGGTGTTGATAATGTATATGATTTAGTTTGGGCTCGTACTCTTGATGGAAATGATGTTACCTATGGTGATGTATTTCATCAAAATGAGGTTGAGCAGTCTAAATATAATTTTGAACATAGTAACACAGAACTTTTATTTGTTAATTTTAATAATTATGAAAGTGAAGCGAAGCGTTTACTTGAAGTTGAATTAGTGCTTCCTGGTTATGAAATGATATTAAATGCTGCACACACATTTAATATGTTAGATGCTCGAGGTGCGATTTCTGTAACAGAGCGTGCAACATATATTGGTCGTATTCGTACTTTAGCAAAACTTGTTGCAGAAAAATATTATACATCACGAGAGGCTATTGGTTTCCCTCTGATTAAAGGTTAATACACGAAATATGAAATGCCCATTCTGTAATTGCGAAGATACGCAAGTAATTGATACAAGATTAAGCGAAGATAAGATGATGGTAAAACGTCGTCGTCGTTGTATGGTTTGTGAGCGTCGCTTTAATACTTTTGAGAAGATTGATTTACAGTTGCCTAGTGTTGTGAAATCAGATGGTGTTCGTCAAGATTACGATGAGTCAAAGATTAAAATTAGTTTTATGAAGGCATTACATAAACGTCCAGTAAATGCAACGTCTGTTGATGAAGCTATTGAACGAGTTCGTCAACAAGTATTGATGTCTGGAGAGCGAGAAATTAGTAGTCGAGAAATTGGTGGTATGGTAATGGAGCAATTATCAATACTAGACAAAGTTGCATATATTCGTTTTGCATCAATTTATCGTTCGTTTAAAGATGTAACTGATTTTACTAATATTATTCAGCAAGTAGATGTTAAAAGCATAAAATAAAAAGGATTATAGAAATGTTGAAAATTTTACAAAAAGCTTATGCTTTTGATGATGTGTTGCTAGTACCTGCACATTCTGCTGTATTGCCAAAAGACGTATTATTAACGACTAGATTTACTCGAAATTTAAGTTTGAATATACCATTAGTCTCAGCGGCTATGGATACGGTTACTGAAGCGCGTATGGCTATTGCAATGGCTCAAGAAGGTGGTATTGGAATTATTCATAAAAATATGTCTCCAGAATTTCAGGCTAGTCGAGTTGCAACGGTGAAACGTCATGAATCTGGAATTGTAAAAGATCCTATAACGGTTAAACCTGATGTTTCAGTTAGGGATTTGTTAGCAATAACTCAAAAACGTAGAATTTCTGGGGTTCCAGTTGTTGAGTATGGTAAGTTGGTTGGAATAATTACTAATCGAGATTTACGCTTTGAAACAAATTTAGATCAACCTGTGCGTAATATTATGACACAGAAAGATAAATTGGTAACTATTAAAGAAGGTGATTCAATTGAGATTGCTAAGGAACTTATGCATCGTCACAGAATTGAGCGAGTATTAGTTGTTAACGATAATTTTGAATTACGTGGTTTGGTTACAGTCAAAGACATTACAAAAAATATAGCATTTCCATTGGCAAATAAAGATGAATTAGGTCGTCTTAGAGTTGGTGCTGCAGTTGGTTCTGGTGGGGATACGGATGAACGTGTAAGCTTATTGGTTGCATCAGGTGTAGATGTAATTATTGTTGATACTGCACATGGTCATTCACAGGGTGTCATTGATCGTGTGCGTTGGATCAAGCAAAATTATCCACATATTGAAGTTGTTGGTGGAAATATAGCTACTGCATCTGCAGCTCGTGCTTTGGTTGATGCGGGTGCTGATAGTGTGAAAGTTGGAATCGGTCCTGGTTCTATCTGTACTACTCGTATAGTTGCAGGTGTTGGGGTTCCTCAATTGTCGGCAATTGCTAATGTAGCAGATTATTTACGAGATACAGGTATACCTGTAATTGGTGATGGTGGTATTCGTTTTTCTG
>DYTA01000037.1 GCA_020726205.1 Nitrosospira multiformis | reverse complement strand
TCTATCACAGATACTGAATTATATTATGTGGACATTAAACGAATAGAACGAGAAGCAGAAGCCTATGTAGTTAAAGCAGAAAATTATAAAAATATGTTGCCTGAAAAAAAAGAAAATAATAGTTCAGAGTTTAATGTTGACGATATAATGGCTCTATACTGCACTATTCTTGGATTTAATATTGGAGATTTTAATGCCGTTACTTACAACGCTTTCTATGGCTATGAGAAACAGGTAAACGCAAAAATAAAATCAATGAATCAGCAAAATAAAAACTAATCATGGCAAACAAAAACGGCATTATAACAAGAAAAGACATTATAGAAGATGAAGCTTTAAAATGGGGTCCTGAATATGGAAATCAAGTTCAGATAGCAATTGATAAAAACAAAGAGTGGTCGAAAAGTATTTTGGAAATTATTAAAAATCAGAAACTGATTAAAGATGCTCCAAGTCAGAAAGAATATCTATCTGCCCTACAAGAGGCAAATTTAGAAGTAAAAAAATCTATTCTTTTAATAAAAGAAAGAGAAGCAGCTGATTTATCTGCCGATAAGATAAAACGCTCCAATATTGCAACAATGGAAGCCGAGCGTAGGCAAAGAGAAGCATCTGAAAAAGCAATACAACGAGACAATAATGAAAAGGAACGCTCTAAAAAATTGACAATTGAAGAGAGGATACAGAATGAGATAAACAACAAAGCACTCAAACAAGAAGCATTAGAGCGTTTGGGATTGGTTTCTGCTTACACAAAATTAAACAAAGCAAGAGCCGAGGCAAAAGACAAACTTCGAGAGTTAATTGCTAGTGAAAGTGCATCTACAGCAGAAATTAAAAAAGCACAAAAGGAATTTGAAAGGCTTGATGTTAAGGTTAAAAACGCAGACCATACTGTTGGCGATTTTAGTAAAAATGTAGGTAATTATCCTACTTCATTTAAAGGTGCAATAGGGGGTCTTAAAAATTTAGCAGGGGCATTTGGTATAACCGCAGGGGTAACTGCGTTTGTATCTGGTTTGAAAGATGCGTTTAATACTATTAAAAAATTTGACCAAGGAATAGCCGATTTAAGTGCAATAACAGGGGCGAGTGGGAAAGATTTAGATTATTTAAAAAACAAGGCTATTGATTTAGGTAAAAACACTAAAGGAGGTGCTATTGCGGTTGTTGAGGCTTACAAGTTAATTGGTTCTGCTAAACCCGAATTACTATCAAACGTAAACGCTTTAAATAAAGTTACAGAGGCTACCCTAACTTTAGCACAGGCTTCTGGTATGGAGATGCCACAAGCGGCTACCGCTTTAACAGATGCTATGAATCAGTTCGGAGCTGGGGCAGACGAGGCTGGAAAATATATAGATGCTTTAGCAAATGGGGCTAAATATGGGGCTTCTGAAATACCACAAACAACAGAGGCTTTATTGAAGTTTGGAGCTGTAGCGAGGTCATCAAATATAAGTATAGAAGAAAGCACGGCATTAATTCAATTATTAGCAGAAAATGGGATAAAAGGGGCAGAAGCTGGCACGGCATTAAGAAATGTTTTACTAAAAATATCAGCTCCAGACGCCTTACCAAAAGAAGCACAATTAGCAATGAAAGATTTAGGTATATCTTTCGAGATGTTAAAAGATAAAAGCATACCAATAGAAGAAAAATTTAACGCATTAAAACCATTATTAAAAGACAATAAAGACTTAATAAAAGTTTTTGGGTCTGAGAATATTGTAGCCGCTCAAAATTTAATTGAGCATACGGATAGACTAAAGGAATTAATACCTAAAATGGGTGAGTATGGTACTGCTCAAGAGCAGGCTACTATCAGAATGGATACGTTAAGCGGAAAGTCAGAAAAACTAGCAAGCACTTATGATAGTTTTATATTGTCAATTGGAAGCGGAAGTGGTACTGTTTCTAAATTTTTCAAATTATTTATTGATGGAAGTATATCCGCTTTAGAAGGGTTAATTAGATTAAATACTTCTTGGGAAGATTTAAAGAAAAAAGCAGCGGAAGCTGGGAAAGAAAAAGGAGTTACTGAGTTCGATAAGAGGTTTAAGTTTGCTAAAGAAAACAAACCAAAAGCTAATTTTATAACAGATGAGGTTGGGGATAATAAAGAGATAGCAAAAAGAATCAAAAAAGATGCCGAAGAGCAATATAAAATTTATGAAAAAGAATATAATGAAACTGTAAAAAAATTAGCAGTATTAAAAAAACAGAGTGAGAGTGCATTTTCAGACCCATACGCAATTGATCAAGCAGCTGATGCTGTTCTTAGGGAGCAAGAAAGGCTTACAAAAGAACTTGGGACACAAGCATCTATTATAAGAGAAGCTGGAGCGTTTATAAAAGGCAAAAAAGAGCCAGCTCCTACATTTGATAAACCGATTATTAAGGAGGAGGATAAAAAAGAGGACAAGAAAGAGGACAAGGATAAGGATAAAATAGATAAAGAGAAAAGTCTATCTGATTCATTGTACGAATTGAAAAAACAACGCTTGGAACAATTTATAAAACTTAATGAGGAAATAGTTGCGAATGAATTAGAAAGCGACGAAGCTAGAATACTGGCACTTACCAATAGTCAAATAAAACAACACGACTTATTAGTTTTAGAGAGAGACCACTTATTAGAAAACGATAAATTAAATGCTAATGATAGAATTAGAATTAATGAAGATTACTCTTATAAAATAATAGAATTAAACGAAAAAACAAAAGAAAAAATAGATAAAATAAACGAGTTTGATTCTGCAAAATATCAAAAAAAATTAGAATTAGAGGTAAAAGGAGAACAGACAAAAGAAAACAATTTAATTGCAAAAGAAAACGAAAAGTTTAAGAAAATACTAGATAATAAAAAACTTTCAGAAAAACAAATTGAGGAGGAAACAAAGAAACATGAAGAACGATTATTCCAAATAAAAAAAGATGCCGCTATTGCTGTAGCAAATCTTCAAGCGAATAATTTAGAAGCAGAATTACTGGCATTTAAAGCACAGAGTGATGGTTCTGCTAAATCAACAGCCTTAATTACAGATTTAGAATTAAAATTATCAGAAGCTAGAAAAAAATTAACGGAATTAGGGCTATCGACATTTGAGAAGGGGGAAGAAGAGAAGTCTAAATCTGCAAGAGAACAAGCCGAAAATATTTTAAACATTTCAAGCGAAATGACCGATGCTCTTGCTGGCTTATCAAGGGCTTTTTCAGAGGCTAAGATTGCAAAAATAGACGAAGAGATTAACAAAACAAACGAGTATTATGATAAGCAAATAGAACTTGCAGGGAATGATAATGTACAAAAAGAGCTATTAGAAAAAGAGCGAGAGAAAAAGAATGCCGAACTAGAGAAAAAGAAAAAAGATGCTAAAAACAAGCAGGCTAAAGTAGATAAAGCTGTGGCAATTGCACAGGTTACTATAAATACAGCCCTTGCCG
Organism: Nitrosospira multiformis; assembly: GCA_020726205.1. Taxonomy (GTDB): domain Bacteria; phylum Pseudomonadota; class Gammaproteobacteria; order Burkholderiales; family UBA11063; genus Aquella. Next base: position 5,896 of record DYTA01000037.1, on the reverse strand, counting down.
TTATAAAAGGATTCTCTGAAAGTACTTATGTTGGTGCGGTATTAGCTGGGGTTCTTGGTGCAATTTCACTAGCAACTATAATAGCAACCCCAATACCAAAATACAAGCATGGTAGAAAAGGTGGGAGAGAAGAATTAGCCTATGTTGGAGATGGTGGAGTGAGTGAAGTTATCGAGAGGGTAACTGGTAAGGTTGAGATTACTCCCGCTACAGATACTTTGGTTAAGTTAAATGCTGGAGATAAAGTACATAGTTCGGTAGATGAATATTTGAGACTTCAAAAAGCATCTTTACTAACAAGTATTGATATTCAAGGTAGAAAAGTAAGTGATTTTCAAGCTAACCAATTTTTTGAAAAGAGGAATAAAGAGTTAGTAGAGGAGATGAGGCTTACAAGAAAAGCAATAGAAAAAAATAAATCTAGTGTTGTGGTAAATACACCAAAATTAGATATAAATCATGAGCTTTGGAAAATGAAAAATACTAACTGGAACTAATGGGAACTATTAATACATCTTTTAACGATAGAGTTCGTTATACTTTAAAAAATAAACATTACGGCTCGTTGGTTATAATAGAGCCAATAGGGTGGGAAGATGACGAAAAAGAGTACTCAAGAAATATGCAATATCATGGTATTGTTGCCAAATTTTCTAACTCCTTAAAATTTATAGAAGATGGAGGAAAATATATTCAATTAGTTTTAGATACCTATGGAATAAATGAGGAAATTAAATTAATACGAGAGGAAAAGCACCCACATACGGATTTGTGGACTTTGACATATTATGGCTATTTAGATTTATCCACTTGGGCTAAAGAAAATAATCAATTAAGTGTTAAGTTTAACTCTGGAGGATTAGAGCAATTATTAAAATCTCGTGAAGGAGAAAATATAGAAATAGATAGGCTTACCACTATTGATGGAGGAGTATTAGACGAACTTAAAAGTGTAAACGTATCTATTGAAGGAAGGGAAATATTTTTAAATACTAATTATAAAGTAAAAGAAGTAGAAAATAATATAACTTTAAACAATGCAGCTAGGGGGACTACTAGAGGGAGTACTTATTGTATTCCTTTGAAATTGGTAAACAAATCGCATGAAGAAGCACACTCTCCAATAGCTGGGACGATGGTTCAAGATAACTACTGGGAAAGGACAGAAAATGGAGAAACTGGTTTAATGTTTTTTGCTATTTCTGAGAGGAATAGATTTTTAAGAGTTAAATTCACTTTAAAATTTAAAGCCACTTTTGCAGCTTATAGATATGTTAATTTCTTTATGTTTTTTGTAAGATTAGCTCAATATAGAAATGGGATAGATTATAACATTAAACTAAATAGGTTTTTATTTAGCACTGGTAATCCTTTAGATGTTCATAATAGAGATTTCTCATTCACTTTTGATGAGGTAATAAATGTAGAGATAGGGGATAGTTTAGCTCTTGTTTTAGACCAAAATTTTGACGGTCGTAATGGACAAGATGCGTATGTAGAAATATCGGTTACAAATATAGAATGTGATTTAACAATAGATGAGGATTCTTCTTACGAAAAAACAACTACAAAAGCTGTTTTAATGCATGAGTTTGTAGATAGATTAGTAAATATTACGACAAATAAAAAAAACTCTTTTTACTCTGATTTTTTAGGGAGAGTTAATCTAAATTATCAGTCAGATGGAGATGGTGCGTATTTAGCATGTACGCATGGATTTTGGGTTCGTGGGTTTGATAAGTTACCAATTCCAAGTGAAGAACCAAAAGTTGAGAATTTATTTAAACCATTAACAACCTCTTTTAAAGACTGTATAACCTCTCTAAATTCAGTATTCAATATAGGTATTGGAATAGAAAAGGTTGGATATAGCGAAAGAATAAGATTAGAAGGTTTGGAGTATTTTTACAACAGGAATGTTACGATAAATTTACAAAATCAAGTTAAAAAGGTAAAAAGAAGTATTGCAACAGAACTAATTTATTCTAGCGTTACAGCTGGTTACGAAAAGGGAGGTATTTATAAAGAAGCATTTGGTTTAGATGAATTTAATGCAAAATCTAACTATACAACAACTATAAGTAGAATTAAAAATGAATTAATTAGATTATCTAAATATAGAGCTGATAGTTACGGAATGGAATTTGCTAGACGTAAAAACATTTTTTTTAATAAAACAGAAGATACACCATACGATAAAGATGTTTTCTTTTTAGATTTAAAACAAAACATAGATGGCTTATTTACTCAAAGAAAATGGCAAGATGACTTAGAGAAACCACCTACTGGTATTTTTAGTCCTAATACCGCCACTAATTTAAGGTTCTCTCCTTTGAATAATATTTTACGTATGGGGTGGGTAGTTTCTTCTGGACTTATAAAATATCCAACTGATTATTTTAGATACGGAAGCTCAACTGCAAATAGCAAATTAACCACAAAATTAATAGGCAAAAACGAATATAGTGAAAACAAAGATATATTAAATTCAAAATTAACAAGACCAATATACGCTCCTGAATGGATTGAGTTTGAGTATATATGTGATTTTGAGGTAATGCAACAAATCGAGGGTAGTACAACTATTTTAGGAAAAGAAGTGCCAAACTTTTACGGATTAGTTAAATTTATTAACGAGAACAACGAAACAGAATATGGGTTTTTATTTAATTTAAAACCAAACAAATCAGGAAATTGGAAAGTATTAAAAGCAAACAAATAAAATTATGGCAAATTCAATAATAACAATAACATTTAATAATGATATTCCAATAGATGGAAAGTTCTATTTAGGAATAGGTCATAATAATTCAGACGGTTGTGGTTCTGTGGGAATAAATAAGTATAAATTTATATGGAAAAATTTAAGAAGCTCTAGTTATGAAGTGGAAGTAGGACTGCCAACATCTATTTTAGGGGAACGCTCTGCCATTAATTTTATAGAAGCTATTACAAGAGATATATTGTCTGTTAATAGATATATAATAAATAGAAATGCAAATGTAGTAACTATAACGGCAGAAACCACAAGTGGTAATGGAATTAGCAATTTCACTTACTTTTACAGTCCAGTTACAATCACAAATTCTATAACAGGACAAAATGACGTAGGCGTAAATAACCAAAATATAGGTATTGCTATAACTAATGTAACATGTGAAGAGTTTAATATTGGTTCGATACAGCCTAGGGTATCTACAACGCCATGTAGTAGTGTTTTAATGGCTGTATATACAAGTGAATTAGCAACTAAAATAATTTCTCCAATAGCAATAAATAATAATACTGAAAACCCATTTATATTTGATGCTATAAGACAACAAGATTTAGAAGTAATTGTTGAGAATATAAATGGGGTTCAAGTAAGCAAACTAATAACAACTCCTTATATTTTAGATGTTAATAAGTTTCATTTACAAATAAATAACTCCCCTAATGGAGCTTCTGTTATTGTAAATAATGATACAATGTACGGACTTATTTTTAATTATTCATTAGACGATATAAATTGGAATACATTAAATATTTTTAATGGGTTAATAGAAGGTAGTTATACTCTTTATATAAGAGACCAATATGGTTGTAAAATAAATAAACAATTTGTTGTAAATTCCTATGGTATTAAAGACCCTTATTTTTATATATCAAAAGCTAATTCTATTAGATATGCAAATAGAATTACTTGGGAAGATAGTAAAAATTACAAAACAGATGAAAATACTTTGAGTTGTGAGGTAGATGTACAAATGGCTTATAAAGAATTGCAACAATTTCAGAGTACAGATATAATTACGACACAATTCAAATCTAACTATTTATCAAATGTTGCATCAATAATAAAAGAAGACGAAACTATTGTAGATATTCCAGTAGTGAAAAAAGCAAAATATATTAGAATTAAAGACAAGCGAGATGCTATAAAATACAATTTAGAAAATGGCAAAACTGGAATTTATTTTTTACAAGGGAATATTTATGACTATGATACAGGAGTGGCAACAGGGGAAAGTTATACTTTAAATGGTTATTTACCTTTATGGGGGGTTATAGGAAATTTTTTATTAATGGATATGGTATGGTATTTAATAGAAGATATTGTTTTTAATAGTTCAAGAAACGCTGATGTTATAGTAATTAGCAATATTTATACTGGTGCAGACGTTGTTGTTCAAGTAGGGACTATTTACAATCAATTAGATTACGATGTTTACGAATATTCTATTAATATGATAGACTATGTTAATCAAAAATTCACAGTTAAATTAGTAAATTCAGACCCTTATTTTACAACTATAACGCATTTATCAGAGACAATATGGTGTAAAGTAAAACACGAAAACGTACTTGAAATTAAATATTACAACACTACAAATACAGATGTAATGTATAGTACAGGGATTATACATAAAATTAGGATACCTTATTTAAAAGTAAGCGGTAAACTAGAAGAGAATAGTGAAATATATAAAACAGACACTAATGTAGTTTTGCTAAATACAGACTTATATGAAATAGACGAGTTTAAGTTCGAGCCAGTAACAAAAGAGTTATGGAGAAAAATAATGATTGCACTTTCACACGAAAAAGTGTTTATTAATGAAGTTCAGTATGTTAAAAGTGGAGGTTTTAATACAGAAGGACAATTAGAACAGTCAAATTTGTATGTTTTAACAGCTACTATGATTAAAACTGGTAATGTTTATAATTCTCAAACAAATGGAAATCTTGACATAAGTGCCTTTGAAATACCAGGTTTAATGACAACCCAAAATGGGTATATTAAATACTAAAACACAAAAAAAACGGATAATTAAAAGTTATCCGTTTTTTTTACTTTAAGTTCTTTTTTATAAATTAAAACACTTTTTTTAGTTTCGTCATCAATAACTGAAATAGTTTTGTTTTCATTATTTATTATAGTATTGTTATTATTAGTAGTATAATGGTGATGTACTGATTTATCCACATACTTTGTATTATTATCATTATCACTGCCAAACAAAACTTCGCCAACCCCCCTTCCAAGAAGCCAACCTCCACCTACTAAAACAACAAAAAGCACAAGTATAAATAATAACATATACCAAAATTACAATAAATAATTTATTTATTATTTATTTATTTGTTATTTAGAATAATTAAAAATAATAAATAATTTTTATTACATTTGTTAAATAAAACAATCCGCTATGAGTTTTGAAAGTATAGTCACCCAACAATTAACTGATATTACAAATGTAATTAATGGTATTAATAATAACGCAAAAAAAACAGAAGACTTACCCATTCAAAACACATTAATTGGGGATTCTAAAATACGTATTTCCACAAATGGAGTTTCAGAGAGTTTAGAATTACAAAAAATATTAGATATTATCCCATCAGATTTACAAAATAAAATAAATAAGTTAGGTAGAATATTATTAGTTACAAATACCATTACTATTGAGGCAAGTAGCGAGTGGGTTATAAATAATATAATATATATAATTAATTCAAATACAGATATAGTTATTCCATACACAACACCTACATATACTAGAATAGACATTATTGTTGCAAATGAACTTGGGCAGTTTGAATTGATACAAGGAATAGAGACAACTGGAATAGAAACCCCACCATTCATTCCACAAAATACACTTTTAGTAATTGAAGTAATTGTTAGTGAAAACACAATAAGTACTCGAAACCAAGCTATTGTAGGGAATATATATATATCTAAAAAAGAAAAACTTATAACTGATAATACTGTTTTGTCTGGAACTGACCAATTTATAACACTAGAAAGCGACGAGAGTGGTTTTTACACCTTTACAAATCCAGGTCTTCAAAGTATAGCAGGAATAATAGGAAATAGCACTATTTATGCAGGAAAAGAAATAACTATACAAAA
>DYTA01000036.1 GCA_020726205.1 Nitrosospira multiformis | reverse complement strand
TTTTGGCAGCAGTAATGAGTACACTATCTTGTCAATTATTAGTGTGTTCTAGTGCACTTACCGAAGATTTTTATAAATCGTTTTTACGGAAACAAGCAACGCAAAAAGAGTTAGTTTGGTTTGGTCGTGCGATGGTTTTGTTGATTTCAATAATTGCAATTGTAATTGCGTCTAATCCTGATAGTAAAGTATTAAAAATGGTTAGCTATGCGTGGGCTGGATTTGGTGCTGCATTCGGTCCAGTTATATTATTGTCTTTGTTATGGTCTCGGATGAATAAAGCGGGAACCATTGCTGGAATGATTGTTGGTGCGGTAACTGTTATTGTGTGGAAACATTATGCTTGGTTTGATTTATATGAAATTATCCCAGGATTTGTATTTTCGACGATTGCTATTTTTGTGTTTAGTTTAATCACTTCAAAACCAAGCAAGTTGATGACAGATAAATTTGCTCAAGTATCAAAAGAGCTAAAATCATCAACCTGAGGATGCTAGATGCGAAATAATATTTGTAGATATGCTATAATTTTGTGATTAAAATCATGTTATTAAGGACTATTTGATGTCACAAAGAATTTACTGTATCGCTGAATTTGAACCAAAAAAAGGCTACGAGCAAGAACTATTTGAAAAATTAATGAGTTTAGAGCCATTAACGCTACGTGAAGATGGTTGTATTCGTTATCGAGTAACTCGACAAATTAAGCACCCACAAGCACCGAGTGAGTCTAAATTTTCAATAGTGTTTAATGAAGAATGGGCGAATGTTGAAGCATTTGATCTTCATTGTGCTAAACCATATATTGTAGAATTTTTTGATAAATATGTAGAAAATACAAGTAGCGCAATTGTTGCTGATTGCAATGTACGTATATTTAGTGATGAACTTTAATAAAAGGAAATTAAAATGCAGAGTTTTGATATTATAGTTATTGGTGGTGGTCCTGGTGGTTATGTTGCAGCAATACGTGCTGCACAATTAGGTTTTAATACTGCATGTATAGATGGTTATATCCGAGATGATAAGTATTCGTTAGGTGGCACGTGTTTAAATGTGGGATGTATTCCATCAAAAGTTTTACTACAATCTTCAGAAAATTATGCTGAGTTAACTCATTCATTTGCTGAGCATGGTATTAGCTGTGATAATCCACAAATTGATATAGCTAAAATGATAGCTCGTAAAGATGATATTGTTAATAAAAATGCTAGTGGAATTTCATTCTTATTCAAAAAAAATAAAGTTACTGAATTGCATGGTTGGGCAAGTTTCAAAACTGCTGAAAATGGTAAATATGTAATTAGTATTGATGATAACGGTAGTGCTCAAGAAGTAAGTGCAACTCATGTAATTGTCGCAACTGGTTCAAATTCCCGTCATTTACCGCAAATGCCAACCGACAACGTTAATATTTTGGATAATGAAGGTGCCTTGAATTTAACTCAAACACCAAAAGAGTTATGTGTAATTGGTGCTGGGGTAATTGGTCTTGAAATGGGTAGTGTTTGGAAGCGTGTTGGTGCGAATGTAACCATTTTAGAAGTTGCAGATAAATTTTTATCTACTGCAGATGAAGAAGTCGCTAAAGAATTACATAAAAATTTAGTTAAATCTGGTTTGATTATTAAAAATAGTGTAAAAATTGGTGAAATAGTTAATGGTGATAATCAAGTTACAATTAATTACGAACATAATGGCGAGTCTCATAAATTAGTAGCTGATAAGTTATTAGTTTCAATTGGTCGTGTACCAAATACTGTTGGATTAAATGCTGAAGCTGTTGGTTTAAAACTAGATGATCGTGGTTTTATCGTTGTTGATGCTGATTGTAAAACTAATCTACCAAATTTGTGGGCAATTGGTGATGTCGTTCGTGGTCCAATGTTGGCTCATAAAGCATCTGAAGAGGGTATTATTGTTGCAGAGCGAATTGCTGGACAACATCCTCATTTTGATTTTAACACTGTTCCATGGGTTATTTATACTAATCCTGAATTAGCTTGGGTTGGTAAAACGGAGCAACAGTTACAAGCTGAAGGAATCAAATACAAAAAAGGTAAAGCTAGTTTCATGGCGAATGGTCGTGCATTAGGTTTGGGAAATAATACTGGGTTTGTCAAAATGTTAGCTTGTGAAGAAACTGATCGTATTTTGGGTGTACATATGGTTGGCCCTTTTGTATCGGAGTTGATCAGTGAAGCTGTTGTTGCGATGGAGTTTATGGCAAGTAGCGAAGATTTAGCAAGAATTATTCATGCGCACCCATCATTGTCTGAAGTAACACATGAGGCAGCATTAGCTTGTGATAAACGTCAGTTACATGGGTAACTTAAACTATTACTTTAAATTATTAAAACTAACACTGTTATAAAATGGTAGTGTTAGTTTTTAGAACAGTTTCCTTATCGACCAACTTATATTTTTAATAGTGTATCGGAAATTGACCCCTTAAAATTATAAAATAATGTATTTATTTTATTTAATTAATTCAGATTCATATACTTCATATATCTAGCTGTTCTAGTCTAACTTTAAGTATCAATTTAATAACTATCATTATCATTGTTTGGTGATTGTTTTATAATCATAATAAATGAATTTTTATGTATATGTATTATGATTATTTACAATAAAAGGGTTGATAATGGACTTTAAGTATCCTGTACAAAATTTGTATCAAGCAATTCAGAATAATGCTTCTCAATCACCAAATAGAGTAGCCTTATTTGAAGATGAACAAAAAATTACTAATAAAGAGCTATTGAATCGGACAGATAAAGTTGCGGCATATTTGTGTGATTTAGGCATTAAGCAAGGTGATAAAGTTGCTTTGGTTATTAGTAACTCTTGGCAATTTATTGTTAGTTTGTTTGCTATAAATAAATTAGGTGCTATTGCGGTTCCTGTTAATAATTTTCTAAAACATGATGAGCTGGTTTATGTGATAAATGATGCTCAGGCTAAGCTATTAATTGCTTCTGCAAAATACTCTGATGAAATTGGAGAGTTAATTATTAAAAGCAATGTTGAGAAAATTATTTGGATTGATGGTCAACCACTAGAAAATGAAGTTAATTTATCTTTTGCAAAAATTTTTAGCTATTACTCAACTAAATTATGTATACCAGTTACTAGTATTTTAGATGATCTATCTGTATTAATCTATACCTCTGGCACTACCGGTAGACCGAAAGGGGCAATGCTAAGTAATCGTAACTTGTTATCAATTGTTTATGGTGCGGTTCGTCATTTTAAATTAAAAAATGGACAAGCAAGATTTTTGTGTTATTTACCAATGTTTCATGCTTTTACTTTAGCTGTAACCATTTTATTACCAATTGTAACCAACAGTGGCGTTGTTATTGTTAGGTCAATTAGTAGTAAGAAAGATTTTAAAAATCTCTTAAAATTATTATTAGTGCATCGTTGTCGTTATTTTGCTGGTGTTCCAGATATTTTTAGCACTATGGCAAGAGCAAAACTACCATGGTATTTTCATTGGTTTCATAATGTTAAAGGATGGATATCAGGAGCGGCTCCGCTGTCAGAAGATGTTATTAAAAGATTTAGTGCTAGTTTTAAACGTGGAAAATTATTACAAGGTTATGGGCTAAGTGAATGCGCATCTGGTGTATCATTGAATCAACCATGGTCTAATCGATTCGGTTCAGTTGGAACACCATTACCAGATTTTATACTAGAGTCTTTTAATGATAATGGTAAACAATTGTCTCGAGGTGAAATAGGCGAGTTATGGGTCAAAGGGGATTGTATTATGCAAGGATATTATAATCGTCCAGAAGATAGCGCAGAGGTTTTACATAATGAATGGTTTAAAACTGGTGATATTGGTTACGTTGATGATGACGGTTTTGTATTTATTGTGGATCGAAAAAAGGATTTAATTATCAATAAAGGCATGAATATTTATCCTCGTGAAATTGAAGAGTTTTTATATACGCATCATAAAATAAATGCTTGTGCTGTGATTGGAATCAAAGATATTGAAGAAAATGAAACACCTGTTGCCTATATTGAGTTAAAAGATGGAGAAAAAGCAACTGAGCGAGAAATTAAAGACTTTTTGAAACCGTTACTTGCACCATTTAAACAACCTCGTAAGATATTTTTCTTGGATAAATTACCTCGCAATGCAACAGGTAAAATTTTGAAACGAGAGCTTCGAGACTTGCATCATACTATATAATTCAATGTTAAAATTTTATACTGCCTACAACTAAACCTAGGCAGTATTTTTTTCCTCAAATTTTTTTGAATATTCGCTGTATAATACTAGAATATAAAAATATTATTTACTAAATTAAAGGAAAAAATTATGGCTGTTTTAAAGCCAAATAATGATGATTGCACACATAAACTAGCTGTTTTAATTGATGCAGATAATGCACAAGCTGCAGTAATTGAGGGATTGTTGGCAGAAGTGGCTTTGTATGGTGAAGCAACTGTAAAACGAATTTATGGTGATTTCACTTCGCAACATAGTTCCCAATGGAAAACAGTTTTAAATAAATTTGCGATTAAGCCTGTACAACAATTTGCATACACAAAAGGTAAAAATGCCACTGATAGCACGATGATTATTGATGCAATGGATTTGCTTTATACTCAGCGTTTTGATGGGTTTTGCATTGTGTCTAGTGATAGTGATTTTACGGGTCTTGCGATGCGAATCCGTGAAGAGGGTTTGATGGTTTATGGTTTTGGTGAGGAAAAAACGCCAGCTGCGTTTAGAAATGCTTGTCATAAATTTATTCGTACTGAAAATTTGCGTAATGAAACACATGATGAATTACATGTGAAGGCTATTGTTTCAGAAGTTTCCTTATTAGAAAGGAGTGAGGTATTACCAACTGTGGCTGATTTATCAAAAAATAATTTAGATAAAAAACGCTTTCCTTTGAAATTGGCTCGCATTGCTGTTGAAGAAACTAGTGGCGATGATGGGTGGGCACAACTTGGCGGATTTGGCTCGTATTTGAGTAGAGTTCAACCAGATTTTGACCCTCGAGATTATGGTCATAAAAAACTAAGTGATTTAGTTAAAGCTCGCCATAATATTTTTGAGATTCAGGATCGATCTCAACCAAATTCAACAAAAACCAATCTTTATCTACGAATAAAAAATAGTGACAATAAAAAATAATTTTTTGAAGATATCTAATGCTTAAAATTCTTAATGTCTTAATGCCAGACAATACGCGGCAGACCATTACTCGTCCATATATAGATGATTTGATTATTGACGGTAGTGATCTGTTGGCATTACCAGGTTTAATTGATCCACATGTTCATTTTCGTGTTCCAGGTATGGAAGATAAAGAAGATTGGCAGCATGCTTCAGTTGCCGCAATAAAAGGTGGTGTAACTACCGTATTTGACATGCCTAATACTAAACCAGCAACTACCACAGCTGAGCGGTTACACGATAAGTTTAATATTATTAATACTCAGTTAACGGAAGTTAATTTACCGTTACGTTATAAATTATTTTTTGGAGCGGATAAAAATCAATTTCACGAGATAGTTAAAGTTAAAGATGAAATCGTTGGTATTAAAGTATTTATGGGAGCTTCGACTGGTGATTTGTTAATGGATGATGAAAGTTCGCTTCATGCGATTTATGCCTTAGCAAAAGCACATAATTTATTAATTGCGCTTCATGCTGAAGATGAGTTAATCATTCGTAATAACGCTAAAAGATATGCAGCAGAAACCGATTTCAAATATCATTCAATTATTCGTGAACCACAAGCTGCCGTGAAGGCAGTTGAATTAGTCATTAAATTGACTGAGATATATAATGTACCCTCATATATCTTGCATATAAGTACTGCGGGTGAATTGGCTTTGGTGAAAGATGCTAAATTACGTGGTTTGCCAGTTTATGTTGAAACTTGTCCACATTATTTATTTTTGGATGATAGTCAATACCCAGATTTAGCTGGGCGTGGCAAAATGAATCCACCATTACGAGCAAAAGCTGATCAATCAATTTTGTGGCAAGCTTTAAATGAAGGCGTAATTGATACAATTGGTTCAGATCATGCGCCACATAAACTAGATGAAAAAGAGCAACCATTATGTAAATGTCCATCTGGTGTACCTGGAATTGAAACTACTTTACCTTTACTAATTACGGCGTGGCAACAAGGTAAATTAAGTTTAACTAAATTAGTTGAGCTAACTCATGACAATCCACAACGAATATTTAATTTACCAATTAATGATGATTTAGTTTTGGTTGATATTGTGAATAAACGCACATTAATTGATGAGCAGATGGCGACTAAATGCAAGTGGACTCCATTTGTCGGGATAGAGTTATATGGATTTCCACGTTATGTTTATTTGAACCAGCAGTTGTTTGACTGTAGTAAGTTTTAATCATCTCATTGAAAGCTAAATAAAAATGAATCCACAAACATTAAGCAAATTGTACGATGCTTGTAATCCTATTTTAAAACATTTACCAACAAAATTACAAATTAAAATATCTTCTAGTGGTCGACAAAAGTTTATGGCGGAGTTTGTAACTTTTCGGGATTTTGCTCCAGTTGTACCTTCTGCCGATTTAGCGGTGGAAATGTGGGGCATCAAATTTCGGAGCCCAATTTCAAATGCGGCTGGGATGTTCAAAAATGGTGAAGGGTATAATGTTGTTGCTCAATTAGGTGCAGGAAGTTATCTTGGTGGAACTTCGACTACTAATATGCGAATTGGGAATGAGAAAAATGGAGTTCGTCTGCCGTTTATTAATCTACCACAATCTCAATTAGCCATTAATTGGCTTGGATTGCCGAATTTAGGTGATGCGGTATTAGCTAATCAATCATTGACTATACGTAAAACGCCTGATTGCCCAATTGGCTGGAGTGTTATGAGGTCGCCTGATTTTGATGAAGCAACTGGGCTTAGTAAGTTAATTTATAGTCTTTGGCTTTATCATAATCACCCACAAATTGACTACTTAGAAATAAATGAGTCATGTCCAAATGTTAGTCAAAGCGGTGGTAGTATTATTGCTAGACTTGCCAAAATTGGTGAGGAGTTTATTGCCAAACGTAAACGTCATTTGCCTGTAGTCGTAAAAATATCTAATGATATTAGTGCTGATAGTCTACGAGCGATTTTATCTACATTGATTAAATATAAATTTGATGGAATTAATTTAGGTAATACTTCAACCAATTATCCTTATATCCAAGAGTTTGTTACGTCAAATGAGTCTGCGATGTTTGATTATTTTACGAGTAACTTTGGTGGTGGGGTAAGTGGTAATATTTTGAAAGAACGCTCGTTAGAACTTTGCTCTATTGCTGCAGAGTATATTGAGCTTAATAAGCCTGATTATGAGTTTCATATTATTCGTAGTGGCGGAATTGATTGTGCGGAAGATATTATTAATTCACGACATCATGGTGTTTCATTTAATCAATGGTATACAGGCTTCTTTAATCAATATCATAATTATGGAAGTAAAATATATAATCACTTATATAACAATCTTTAGTTTTTAAGTATTAATTAAAGAAAATTATTTTTGGAGGTTTATCCGCTGGTACTTTATGATAAAATTAGTATTATATTTTTTATGGTTTAATGCTGTAGTTAATATATTAATGTATTGCAGTTAGTTAGTTGGAAAAGTGTGCTGTTGTGTACCTTCCTAGTAATCAACAATAACCAGAAAAGTGTTGCAAAATTGCTAATGTATAAGGACAGGGAATTGTAATGTTTAAGAAAGTTTTATTATTGCTAGTCGCTAGTTGTAGTTTCTATGCAATGGCATCTGATTTACAAATGGTTAGTCAGCCTCTTTTATTTAGTGGAGATATGGATCAGCATGGTTCATTTATTGCTAAAGATTTACAAACTTCACCTCTGTTAAGAAGTATGTTTAATTTGAGTGTTAATGATGTTAATTCAGAACTAGTTAGAATTTGCTTAAACCCGCAAAACCAATGTCGTGTTATAAAGCGTGATTCACGAGTTAATTTAGTCGTGAGCAAGGGTAGAACTCATTTTGATGACCAATCTAGTTAGATAAATATTTGGAGATAAATTTTATGAAACTAAGTTATTTAATGTCTGTGTTACCTATATCAGCAATTGTGTGTGCATGTAGTACTAGTTCTTTGCCGATTACTACCATTGAATCTGTAAATTCAAATTCGGTTATAGTCGAATCAAAAGATCCAGCAAATTTAGTTGAAAGTCCAGTTATGGTTGGTGGTTGGGTACCTGTTTTTTTTAGCGGATATAATCAAAATCAAGTTAATGATATTGTTAATGGTTTGAATCAAGGTAGAATAAAGAAAGCGGTGGTAAGCTATCCAACACGTATGCAAACGCTAGCACTAAAAATCCATGACAATATTCAAAAGAATACAACCGTCAAAATTCCAATGGAATCAGTAGAACTTAGAGATACTGATCAAGTTAAATATGATTTAAAGCAGGTTATTGTAACGCTTTATTTTAATTAAAGGTTTGATTATGCCTAATTGGTTCTACCATCTACCCATTTACTCAGCATTAATATTAATTTTTGTGACATGTAATCTTGTTAGTCTATTTGGTAATGTGGTATCTCAACGGTTTTTGTCTCGTGTTGATAATAAAGATATTGTTACCAAAGTTGTTTGGCAAACGGTGCTTTTTTTTAGTACCATTTTTATTACTTTTTGGATTGCTACAAATTGGAGCAATTTAGGTATCTTAAAACAAACAACTATTCGTGAAGCTAATTCGATTGTACAATTATATAATGATATTGAGTCATTACAAGGTGATGGTCGTGAACTATTTGAAAGTAAATTACAAAATTATTTGGGACTAGTTATATCTGATGAATATCCTAAATTAAGTTCTGGTATAGAAAGTCCACAAACAAATAAAGCTTATCGAGATTTAGTTTTATCTATTTATGGTTATCATCCTTTAGCCAACTTATCAGATGAGCTGTGCTACAATCGAATATTACAACAACTTTCTGAGTTATCTAATTTACGTGAAAATAGATTAGGTTTTTTAGAGGGAAGTTTAGATGGACCTTTACTGTTGTTCTTTATAATGATGATTTTTGTAGGCTGTTTTTGGACTGGCTTTATCTATACACGAAGTTTCTTGTTTACATTATTTATCATCATGAGTCAAAATCTAATTATTAGCTCATCATGTTGGTTGATTTTAGAGATGGATATGCCTTTTCAAGGTGAATTAAGGGTAGAAAGCACTCCATTTGTTGTAGTACAAGAGGAGATTAAATCTTTTGGTCATTATAAGTGGAGCACTCAACAACCATAACATTCAAGAAATAAGTATGTTTCAAATCTAGCTCCCGTAGCTAAGGC
>DYTA01000035.1 GCA_020726205.1 Nitrosospira multiformis | reverse complement strand
ATTTTGGCATGGTTATTGAATAGAAATAATTACTATTTATTGATAATTAAAATAATTTTAGTTTCTAGGTGATTTAATTGTAAGCTGTGTGTGGTAAAATCGCATTTTATTTGTATATTTTTAATGTAAGAATTGAGCAATATAAATCATGTTAAAAAAAAGAATTATTCCATGTTTAGATGTGCGAGACGGTCAAGTTGTTAAGGGTGTTCAATTTCGTAATCATGAAGTTGTTGGTGATATCTTGGAGTTAGCAGCTCGCTATTCTGAAATGGGTGCAGATGAGTTAGTATTTTATGCAATTACTGCCAGTAGTAATGCTGAGAATAATGATCGTCAATGGGTTAAAGAAGTTGCTAAACATATCAACATTCCGTTTTGTGTAGCTGGTGGAATTCGTTCATTAGCTATGGCTGAGGAAGTTTTGGCTAATGGTGCGGATAAAATTTCGATTAATTCTCCAGCATTGGAAAATCCAGCATTAATAGAAGAATTGGCAAAACGTTTTGGCAGTCAATGTGTAGTGATTGGAATTGATAGCTGGAATCAAAATGGTGAATATCAAGTTTTACAATACACGGGTGATGAAAATAAAACTATTAAATCACGACGTAATACAATCGACTGGGCAAAAGAAGTTATGGAACGTGGCGCAGGTGAGATTGTACTAAACTGCATGAATCAAGACGGTGTGCGTAATGGTTACGACCTTGAGCAAACTAAATTGTTGGCTGAAACGGTTAGTATTCCTGTGATTGCATCTGGTGGTGCTGGAACGATGGAGCATTTTCGGGATTTATTTTTGCATACCAAAGCCACCGGTGGATTGGCTGCTTCGGTATTTCATAAGGGAATTATGACTATTGCTGAGTTGAAAAATTATTTGCTTGAAAATGGGATTGAGGTTAGAAAGTGATGTTATCAATGCGTCAAGAAAGTTTGTTTAGTAACGTTATTAACCAGAGTAAATTAGATGTGGCTAAATACCGAGCTATTGATTTATTTGCTGGTATCGGTGGTATAAGGTTAGGATTTCAGCAAGCATTTAAAGAGGATATTGAATTTGTATTTAGTTCTGAAATAGATAAATATGCTTGTCAGACTTATTCTGCCAATTTTGGAGATGTGCCTTATGGGGATATTACAAAAATTCATGAGTCAGATATTCCTAAGCATGATATTTTATTAGCTGGGTTTCCATGTCAGGCATTTAGCATTGCAGGTAAAAGATTAGGGTTTGAAGATACTCGGGGGACATTATTTTTTGAAGTAGCCAGAGTAATAAAATATCACAAACCAAAGGTGGTTTTTTTAGAAAATGTTAAGGGATTTATTAATCATGACAAAGGTAAAACATTTGGAGTGGTTAAAGAAACATTGAAAGAGCTAGGCTATAAAATATTTTATAAAGTATTAAATGCTAAAGATTATGGTGTTCCTCAAAATAGAGAACGAATTTATATAGTAGGATTTTTGGATCATGATGTTGCGTTTGAATTTCCTGAACCGCTAAATATTGATGTTACCGTTGGTGACATATTGGAACAAGAAGTTGATCAGAAATATTACTTGAGTCAAAAATATTTAGATACTTTGAAAAAACACAAACAAAGACATCAAGACAAAGGTAATGGTTTTGGTTATAATGTATTAGATAAGAATGGAGTATCTAATACGATTGTGGTTGGTGGTATGGGAAAAGAAAGGAACTTAATACGAGATATTTTAACTCATTCAGCAAATGATGAAGGAATAAGAGTTTTAACACCACAAGAGTTTGCAAAATTGCAAGGATTTAATAGCCACTATAAAATACCCGTGAGTAATACTCAGGCGTATAAACAATTTGGTAATAGTGTTGCCGTACCTGTTGTAGAGAATATTGCACAGAAAATTCAAAATCATATAAGGATTAAATATGAAATTTAATGTAGGTGAATGGTCAGAGCTATATGTGTTTTTGAAGCTATTAAATGATCGAAAGCTTGTTATTGTTGATTCCAGTCTAAAGATAATTGCAGATGATATTTTTGAAATTATTGAGCTCATTCTAAATGATTTAAGATATAAACCAGCTAAAAAAGAGCTTGCTATTGTAGATAATTGTGGAGGAATTAAAAAATTTCAATTAGGCGACATAAAAACCAATGAGCTGTTATTATTGGACATATTAAAAAATCATGAAAAATCTCATGGATCATTTGACGTAGAATTAATTAGAAATTTTATTCAAAAGCTAGGCGTTTATAAAATAAAAGGAAGATCGCAAACCAAAATAGACTTGAGTACTCGTGTTCAGGATCATAAAGTAAATAAAGTAGTTGATATTTCCTATAGTATTAAATCTAACCTAGGTAGTAATCCTACACTATTAAACTCTTCAAGTCATACCAATTTCATTTATGAAGTAATGAATATTGATGATTTAATCATGAATAATTGTAATTCATGTCAAACAAGAACAAAATTATTAGATCGATTTAAATGTCTCACGTCAAATGGAGCTGTTATAAGTTTTGTTAAAACCGAAAGTGAAATTTTCAGTCACAACTTAAAAATGATTGATTCAAAACTTGATGAAATTTTGTCCAATATTTTGTTGATGTCTTATCAGTTGAATCAAAAAGAAATAGACGTTTTGTTATCTAATTTAATCAAAGATCCTAAATCTCAACTTTTCTATCAAAAGAAAATTAGAGATTTTGCTAATGCGATTTGTTTTGGTATGAGAGCTGGAGAAATTTGGAATGGTGCTAATGAAGTAAATGGTGGGATACTTGTTGTAACTGTTGCTGGTGATGTGTATTTGCTTGATTTAATTTATTTCAAGAGTGAGGTTGAGAAATATCTCATCAACAATATCAAGTTAGATAGTCCAAGTTCTAAACGATATAAAATGTTTGAGATTTACAAGGAAAATGATAAGTATTATTTCAAGTTAAATTTACAAATAAGGTTTAAGTAAAAATGCTTTTCAATTTACTATTTGATGTTTTATAAGAGTACAAAATGATAAAAAATATACACGCTATTGATTTTAATAAAAGCCCAGATGGATTAATCCCTGTAGTGATTCAAGATCATGCGACATTGCAGGTTTTGATGCTGGGATATATGAATAAAGAAGCTCTTGAGCAAACGTTGCAAACTAAGAAAGTAACGTTTTTTAGCCGTAGCAAACAACGATTATGGGTAAAAGGTGAAACTAGCGAAAATTATCTGTTATTAAAAGATATTTTTATTGATTGCGACCAAGATACGATATTGATAATGGCAAAACCATGTGGACCAACTTGTCATACGGGTAGCGTTTCATGTTTTAGTGAACAGAAATTATCTGGGCTGGGACACATTGGTATGGTTGATGATATTATTCAAGAAAGAATTGCCAATCCAACAGAAAATAGTTATACGTATAAATTGATTAGTCGTGGATTAAATAAAGTTGCACAAAAAGTTGGTGAAGAAGCGGTGGAAGTAGTAATTGCGGCTTTAGCTGAAACTCGTGAGGAGTATCTAGGCGAAATGACGGATTTAATTTATCATTCATTAGTATTGTTGCATGCACAAGGTATGAATTTGGATGATGTGGCGGAAATTATTGCAGAGCGTCATCGCAATAAAACTGTTACACCATAATTTGAGAGTTTTAATATGTCAATAATTCAACCGACACAGTTATTTGAATTTGCTAATTTTTTGGCGAATGAAGCGGCACAAATTAGCCGTAAATACTTTCGTAAAACATTACAAATTGATAGTAAAGAAAACAAAACCCCTGTAACTATTGCTGATCGAGAAATTGAGCTACGTTTACGTGATCTAATTAAACAACATTATCCAGCACATGGAATCATTGGTGAAGAGTTTGCCAATAGTGCTGAACAAGCTGAGTTTTGTTGGGTACTTGATCCGATTGATGGAACGGTCGCATTTTCGACAGGTAAACCTACATTTACAACGCTGGTGGCATTGTTGCAGAATAATCAACCGCTATTAAGTATGATAGATCAACCCATTAGTCAAGAGCGTTTTAGTGCGTTGCGTGGTGGTAAAGCGCATTTGAATCAACAGGCTTTAACTACTAGCAACGTTGATAAATTAAGCGATGTACGCTTGAATGCAACTACGCCATATATGTTTACTACGCCAGATGAACAAGTTAAATTTGAATTGTTACGTAAACAAGTTCGTTTAACTTCGTTTGGTGGTGATGCTTATGCGTTTGGTTTATTAGCAGCAGGGCATATTGATGTGATTATGGAAGCTGATTTACAATATTATGATATTGCTGCATTGATGCCGATAATTGAAGCCGCTGGTGGAGTGATTAGTGACTGGCAAGGGTTGCCACTAACTCGTGATTTTAATGGTCAATGTTTAGCTTGTGCAAATAGAGAATTGCAACAATTGGTATTAACATTAATTAACACAAAATAAATAGAATTAATTTTTAGATAGAGAGATCAGTGATGACTGAACAAAAACGTTTGCGTGTAGCATTACAAAAATCTGTAAATTATCAGAGGGTAGTTTTGAATTATTAAATAAATGTAGTTTCAAATTACGTCCGTCAAAAAATCATTATTTAATTCAATCTCAAGAAATGCATACGTCATTTTTATTAATTCGTGATGATGACATTCCTGGTTTTGTTGATAGCGATGCAAGCGATATTGGAATTGTTGGTGAAAATGGTTATCGTGAATATATATTAGAACATCCAGATCATAATTTAGAAGTTGTTGCTAAGTTAAAATTTGCATATTGTCGTTTGAGTATTGCAGTACAGAATGATGGCGAAATTCAATCATTACAAGATTTAAATGGTAAAACAATTGCTACATCTTATCCTGAGTCATTAGCTGATTTTTTGAAGCAGCATGATATTCATGCTAAGATTTTGGTAATGCATGGTTCTGTAGAGTTAGCTCCAAAAATTGCGATTGCTGATGCGATTTGTGATTTGGTATCAACTGGTGCAACGTTGAAAGAAAATGCCCTAAAAGAATTGCATGTTATTTTTGATAGTGAGGCAATTTTAATTGGACGTAAGAATGCTGGTGCAAATATTCGTAAACGTACAGAAGATCTTGTTTTTCGTCTGCAAAGTGTAATTGATGCTAAAGATAGTAAATATATTATGTTGCATATTGATAAAGATAAAATTGCACAATTGCAGGATATGTTACCTGGGTGTGAATCGCCAACTGTTTTACCTTTACACGGTTGTGAGCATAAAGTTGCAGTCCATGTGGTAAGCAAAGAAGGCGTCTTTTGGGATACGATTGCTAAACTAAAAAGTATTGGGGCAAGCTCAATTTTGGTATTACCAATTGAAAAAATGATGGCATAATTTATGTATTATATGTATTATTATAAAATTTTATGTGGAGAGGTTAATGGTCAGATATAAAAAGTTAGTAATGATTTTGGGAGTTATTGCAATACCATATTCGTATGCTGAAAATATTTATGAGTCGGGTGTTGTTGCAAATAAGCCTTCAGAGTCTTTGCCTTTGGTTCAACACCAACTAATTAATAAGAATGATACATATATTTCAAATACATCATACATTCAAAACCCATATGTAGGAATTACCTCTGGTGGTGGAACTTTAATTCCACAAGTATCGGTAATGAGCTCTGAAAATGTGTGGGAAAAATGGTTTGCTAATGGCACTTATAATGTTTATTCTGGTGCGAGTTCTTCTTTTGGTGGCAGTGCTCGTGGTGGAAGGTATGGTGGTACTACTACTTATGGTTCAAGTGCATTTGCTCAAACAGGTCAAGTTGCAGGATTTTCTTTTGGTGGTGCTTTTACGGTTATGAATCCATTTTTTGCAGAAAATATTAATGGGCGTAACGCCAGTAATAGTTTATTAAATCCTGGAAATAGCCAAGTTGCTGTAACTCAAGCTTTTTTAGAATATCAACATAGTAACATATTAAATGTTGATGTTGGTTATATTGCTATTGATAATAGCCCATGGTTATCAACTGCTTATTATAATGATCTGATGGGCGTTCCAATGACGTATCAAGGAGCTTTAATTAATGTAAATCCTGGCGGTGGTTGGGTTTTAACAGCGCTAGCTTTTAATGGTATTCAAACGTCTGGCCAACAGGGGTTTAGTGGTGAGACCTTATATAATAAAATATATGGTAAAAGTTATATGACTAATGATGCTAATTCAAATGGAACTATTGCGTTAGGTGCAAATTATGTGGCACTTGATAATAATTACAATTTAAGGTTGTGGGGTTATCAATTTGATAATTATGGAACATTACTTTATAGTGATAGTAGCTTAAAAATTCCTTTAAATAAAACCGTACAGTTAAATTTTGCAGCTCAAGCTGGTATTGATAATAACTTTGGGGCAACTACTGCATATACTAATAATTCAGATGGGGTGCAACCTTCAGGTAGTAGCGGTGCTAGTTATTTTAACTCTTCGGGAGATATTAACAGTAATTTTCTTGGTATTAAAGCTGGTGTAACTATTGATTGGTTTAGTTTAAATTTAAGTGCTAATACTATGTGGGGTCCATCTAATTCTGTAGGAAATGGAACTGTTATTACTCCATATACTTCTAGTTTGGGCACCGATCCAATTTTTGCAGATGGATGGCTTACTAGTTATGCTTATGCTGGTTCAGTGGGAGGTTCTGCTGGTAATCTCTATAAAATAGGAACATCATTTAAATTTTTAGACGATAACTTATCTTTTAGTCCTAGTTATGTAACCCTAGCAAGTGCTAATCCATATTGGAATGGAACTCAAGAGGCATATATTACAGCTAATTATTCTATTCCTCAGGTTAAGGGGCTGTTTGTTTTTGGGGTGTTTTCTTATCAATGGACACCTGTTATTAATCCAATGAATGGCAGTAATGATTGGGCTGGACAAATTCTTACTAGTTATTTGTGGTAGTTTTATAAGGACAAATTTTATGCGAAAAATAAGTTTATTATTAATTATGTTGAGTACTAGTTCTTGGTCAATGTCAACAGTTAATTTATCTAATCATACTTATAAGTGTAGCGGTATTCCAATTACGAAGCTTTCAACAGTTGAGCAACTTACAAAAAATTGTAAAAATGCTAAACTAGTTGAGCGTGAGGATACAATTTCAGGAAGAAATTCAGATGATATTCCTGGAGGTGGTGCAGATATGACTGAGGATGATAGTCAGAGTAATTTAGTTATGTTAGATAAAGTAAAATTTTTTAGTGATAACGGAAGTTATCTGATTTGTTATTTTAAAAATGATGTATTAACGAAATGTAAGGCTAATCCACCTCAGCCAACTCCAAATACAACTTCAGCAATCATAAGTAATCAAATTAAGCCAGTAGAGTCTAAGTAGTTTTACTCAAATGATTATTAGTGCATCATATTCTTAATAATGGATTACCTGAACATTATGTGTTATAAGTTCTGGTTTCCATATATAACATTTATTTAAAGGAAAGTTATTTATGAAACAATTACAAAGTATTATTGACAACGCATTTGCTAGATTACCTGATTTGGATTTAAAAGATGTAAATTTACGTGCAGCGGTTCAAGAATCTATTGAGTTATTAGATAGTGGCAAAGCTCGTGTTGCAGAAAAAATTGATGGTCAATGGGTTACGAATCAGTGGTTAAAAAAAGCGGTATTGTTGTCATTTCGACTAAATAATAATACTGTTATTGATGCTGGTTTTACTAAATTTTACGATAAAGTTCCACTAAAATTTACAAATTATACTGAGGAAGATTTTCAAGCGAGTGGATTTCGGGCTGTACCTGGTGCATTAGCTCGTAAGGGTTCATATATAGCAAAAAATGCAATATTAATGCCTAGTTATGTAAATATTGGTGCTTATGTTGATGAAGGAACAATGGTTGATACTTGGGTAACTGTTGGTTCATGTGCACAAATTGGTAAAAATGTACATTTATCAGGCGGTGTTGGTATTGGTGGCGTATTAGAACCACTACAATCAAATCCAACTATTATCGAAGATAATTGTTTTATTGGTGCTCGCTCTGAAGTTGTTGAAGGTGTGATAGTTGAAGAGGGAAGCGTAATCAGTATGGGCGTTTTTATCGGTCAATCAACGCGTATTTATGATCGTGCAACAGGTGAAATTTATTATGGTCGTGTTCCTGCTTATTCAGTAGTTGTATCTGGTAGTTTACCAAGTGTTGATGGAAGTCATTCTACTTATGCGGCGATTATTGTTAAACGTGTTGATGCTAAAACTCGTAGTAAAACATCAATTAATGATTTACTTCGTCCATAATGAATTTGATTTTTAGTGGTCAAAAACTTGTTGTAGCAAATTCATTAGCTGGAATTTGCTTGCCTAGTCATGCTCAAATAGAGCATTTACAATATCAAAAGTGTTCTATTCAGTGGAAGCAATCAAGTATAAAATTGATTGCTAAATTATTACAGGAAGAAGACTTGCCATCTGAGTTATTATTAGTTGATTTACGTTTTGTTTTAAACCATTTTAGTACAGAGCAATCTTCTTTTATAATTTATGCGCACCAACTAATTTATTATTTAGAACAAAATAAATTTTGTAGTGTGTGCGGTAGTAATTTGATGGCTCAGATAGATAAAAGTTGGTTATCCTGTAATTTCTGTCAACGAGATGTTTATCCTAAAATTAATCCTGCAATGATCGTGGCAATTCGGCGAGGTAATCAATTATTAATGGCTCAGGCACATCATTATGCAAGCAATAATTGGGGTTTACTAGCTGGATACCTAGAGATTGGTGAGAATTTAGAGGCGTGTGTTAAACGAGAAGTCTATGAGGAAGTCGGTATTCAAATTAAAAATATCCATTATTGGGGATCACAATATTGGCCATTTCCAAACTCATTAATGCTTGGCTTTATTGCAGATTATGATAGTGGTGAAATTCTAGTTGAACGTAGTGAGTTAAGGCACGCCGACTTTTTTGATATTAATAATCTTCCTGGATTTCCTCCTTCGAGTGGTTCAATTGCACAAAAAATAATTGATGAAATAATTAGTTCGAGTTGTTAATTTATTTTTTTGTTATATAAATTCACCCTGGGGTGAATTTATTGGTCTGTTATATTGACTCTAAAAGTATTATAATCTCCAACTTTAAAATAAAAATATTGAGATAATTTAGAAAGAGGAATAACATGAACAAACAACATTTTACGAAAATATTATTAACATTAGGAACAGTAATTACTTTAACTGGATGTAATAGTGGAACAAATACTACGACAATCCCACAAAATCAAAACCTTCACTTATCCTCAAGTGGTCTAACTGGTTCAAGTTGTGATGGTGTAGAAACTTGGAATGCTTCAGTGTCATATGCAACTGCTGGTACATTAGTCGTAAGAAATGGTAAAGAATATAAAAATAATTGGTGGACACAAGGAAATGATCCAGAAACAAATAATGGTGTAGCTGGTAGTGGTAAACC
>DYTA01000034.1 GCA_020726205.1 Nitrosospira multiformis | reverse complement strand
TATAATTATATAGAGAGTTTTTGGAGATTATAAATTATAATGCTAATTATCATTCAATATTTTTTCACATCCTTTAATAATTAGTTGTACACCAAATTCAAAAATTTGATCATTACTATCCTCATCTAATCCATTTATAAATTCAGAAGCGTATACAAGTTCCTGATTCATGCCTATACTCGTTGGGTTTGGTTGAACGAGTGAATTTAATAATATAGTATTTTCATATGTCATGTGCCCAATTAAGAATTTACGCATTATTCGCGCAATATAACCAGCTTGAACAACTTTAAATCCTTGATTTTTCATTTTTAAAATAAATGTATCTAGTGTTACATATGATGCTTCTGAAGTAGGTTCAAATGAGGAAAATAACTCAAATAACCATGGTCGTTGTCGAAAATAGTTGCGCATTTGAACCATTATATTAAAAATTAGATCTTGCCAACTGTTAATATCAGAATTTAATAGTTGTAATAATTGATTAGAGTTGAAAATTGAAGATTGGAGTAGCTGAATTATGTCAGCTTTATTTTTGATATGTACATATAAAGACGGAGCTTTTATATCTAACCGTGATGCAAGATTGCGCATGCTAAGAGCAGATAAACCACCCTCTTTAATTAAAAATAATGCCTCGTTTAGTATTAAATCTTTAGTAATATGTTTTGGTGCCATTTATTTATTTTGTAAAATAGTTAAATAAAAAAATAGCACTAAATAATAGTTAATTTAGTGCTATTAATGATTTTAGTTAGATTGATTTTTATGTTTTAGCATCATATTATATAAATCATCTTTTAATGAAACACGTTCTTTTTTGATTTTTTCTAATTCTAGTTCACTCATAGTTTCTTGCTCATGATCAACTTTGTGTACAAGGGTATCCAACTCTTCATATTTTTGTAAAATATGTTGAAAGTGATGATCCTGTGTTTTTAGGTGATGAAATGATTCTTTTAACTCTGGAAAACTTTCAGTTAAATTTTGATGAGGTGTTCTCATAGTAACTAATTCCCTTAAAAAAGTTTGTAGACATTGATTATAGCATAATATATACGCTAGATTAATTTTTTGAATTACTTTGTTTAACAGCTGATAATGCAGTAGAAACTATCCCTGCTATATCAGATAAATTATGTGGTAAAATCATAGTGTTATTAGTTTTCGCTAGATTTCCAAACTGTTCAATATATTGTGCAGCTAATTTTTGGTTAACTGCAAATTCCCCATTTTCATTAGAAATAGCATTTGCAATAAGTCTAATTGCTTCAGCATTTGCTTCAGCAATAGCTAAGATAGCTTGAGCTTCGCCTTGCGCTCTGGTTTTCATTGCCTCAGCCTCACCTATTGCTTGATTTATAGCAGATTGTTTATCACCTTCAGAACGACGAATTGTTGACATAGTATCACCTTCTGCATAGTTAATTTTTTCTTGTCGTTCTCCTTCTGAACGGGCAATTTTGGCTCTTTTTTCACGTTCAGCAGTAATTTGTTCTTGCATTGCATTTATGATATGTTGTGGTGGTTGAATATTTTTTAGTTCATAACGTAATACTTTTACACCCCAATTTAGTGATGCTTGATCAACAGATGCAACGACATGTTTATTAATTTCATCTCGTTCCTCAAAAGTTTTATCTAGCTCCATTTTTCCAATTACTGAGCGAAGAGTAGTTTGTGATAGTTGAACAATAGCAGACATGAAATTATTAGTACCATAGGTG
This sequence comes from Nitrosospira multiformis, assembly GCA_020726205.1. Lineage (GTDB taxonomy): Bacteria > Pseudomonadota > Gammaproteobacteria > Burkholderiales > UBA11063 > Aquella. Next base: position 7,790 of record DYTA01000034.1, on the reverse strand, counting down.
GCTAATTTTGCATCGCTCACTTGAAAATAAACTACTCCATCAATTGATAGTTGAGTATTATCTTTTGTTATACAAACTTGTTCGGGTACAATCATTGGAACCTCACGCATATCGTGAATTACAACTAATCGGTCTACAAAAGGTACTAATACATGTAAACCAGGATGAAGCTCGGAATGAAATCGTCCAAGTCTTTCAACAACGCCAACTCTTTCCTGCGGAATTATTTTAATACTAGATTTAACAAAGATAAAAACAAAAAAAATAAAAGCAATTAATAGTCCATAGTTAATAATCGCATTATTAAGTGTAGCAACATTCATATGTTTTCCTTATTTAACAGTTAATTCGTAATTAGTAAATTTTATAATTTTTAAAGTGTCTCCAACTTTAATTTTATCTAAGTGTTCGGTTTTTGCCTGCCAGTATGTTCCACTATACAAGACTTGAAGATTATTATTATTTATTGCGGTAACTTTTACTTCTTGACCAATATGATTAACAATCATTTGATTTGAACGTCGTGGTTTTTTATATCGATATATCATTAAACACCCAATAATAGAAATTATACCTGCAAAAAGAGCAGAAGAGTAAATACCGGCATTCAAAAAAGATAGAAAACTGGCAAGTATAAATGAAATACCAATGATTAATAAATACAATGATGTACTTACTAATTCAAAAATAATTAAAATAACTCCAATTAATAGAAATAAGATAAAGATTGACATATTTGTGTGTAGGCCTTATAACAAATAAAATTTAAATAGAAATCATTAAAATTTATATTAAAGAAAAACAAACCTAAGATTAATTACTTAACTTAGGTTTGTAAAAATTAGCTATATGGCAAAATGAAAAATAACTACCAACTAATACCCCATGTAGGTGTGCTTAGTTTATCAGGATTATTATTTAAATCATTTGGTAATTGAGATGGAGATAATGAATAATCAGGTAAACCACCATCAGGATTATCAACGTTTACTTTATTAACTACACCACCAGCCCCACGATTTTCTGTAATAACTTTAAAGCGAGTTGGTTGTGATTCATTTGATTTTGCAGCATCACTTTCGCTAATAGTCATTTGTGACTCATTACCTATCTGTGGCAATACAACCACACCATTTCCTGAAGTTAAATTTTTGGGTGGAATCGGTGCATTATTTGGTTGACTACTACTAAATACAGAGCATCCAGTTACTACTGAAGTTAATAATAATACCTTAAAGATATTTTTCATTTAAAATTCCTTTTATGCAATTTCTTCATGCCAGTAGTATCCATCTCGAGCTAGTAGTGCTGATGATGCTGCTGGACCCCAAGTTCCTGCCGTATATTGTTTAGGTGTAATTTTATGCATTTTCCATGTGTCTAAAATTGGTTCAACCCACTGCCATGCTGCATTTTGTTCATCACGACTTACAAATAGACTTAAATTACCACGGATTATATCTAATAATAAACGCTCATAACCATCAGTTCTACGACTAGTAAACATTTTACTAAAATCAAGATCAAGATAAACTGGTTGTAAACGGTTTGTATCACCAGGTTCTTTAGCTAAGAAAAATAATTTTACTGTTTCTTCTGGTTGAATACGAATAATTAAACGGTTTGCAAAATTGCCACTCGCTGGAAATATTTTACATGGAATATCTTTAAATTCAATAACAATCTCTGCAACTTTTTCCTGCATACATTTACCTGTTCTTAGGTAGAATGGAACGCCAGCCCAACGCCAGTTTTGGATTTCTGCTTTTAGTGCTACAAAAGTCTCAACTTTACTATTTGGATCTACATTTTCTTCGCCTAAATAACCCTTAACTGGTTTACCACCAATTGCACCAGATTTATACTGACCGCGAATAACATTATGATGGACATCTTCTTCACTTAGATGTTTTAATGAACGTAATACTTTAAGTTTTTCACCACGAATAACGTTTGCATCTAATGATGAAGGAGGTTCCATTGCAACAATGCATAACATTTGTAACAAATGATTTTGTAACATATCTCGTAATGCACCAGTATGTTCATAAAAATCGCCACGAGAACCAACGCTAATTTCTTCTGCTACCGTAATCTGTACACTACGAATCCATTGACGTCTCCATAATGCTTCAAATAGAGTATTTCCAAACCGTAAAGCCATTAAGTTCTGTACAGATTCTTTACCTAAAAAGTGATCAATACGATAAATTTGATCTTCTTTAAAGAATTGAGCTACATGATCATTAATATCATTTGATGATGCTAGGTCATTACCAAGAGGTTTTTCTAATACAATACGTGACATACTATGATTTAAACCATGTTCAGCTAAATTAGAACTAATTTGTTTAAATAGTTCTGGAGCAGTAGATAGGTAATATATATTAGTTCTTGTTTGATCTAATATATCAGCTAACGGTTTAAATGTACTTGAATCTGTTGCATTAATTTGTAAATAACTGAACTGTTGAGCAAATTCTCGCCATTTTGTATGATCAATTACATTTTTTGCTTCAACCGCATAAGTATAAGCTGATTCAATATAATCTTCTAATTCCATTTCACCACGACCAAGACAAATTAATCGTGTTTTTTTATCAACATTACCATCACAGAATGCATTGTAAAGTGCTGGCAATATTTTTCGTTTAACTAGATCTCCAGTTGCACCGAACAACACCAAGTCAGCGCTACATAATTTTCCACTGAAACTCATTTGAATAACCTCTTTTCAATAATAGATAAACTTGCACTAAGTATTATAATCCAAAATGAAACATAACTTTTATAACTTTTATTGCATTGCATCTATTACAAAAGTTTATACTGTGATAAAATCATTGTTGAAAATATGTTTATAAAGGTAAGGGTTTGTTATGAGTGTACAACAAGTAAAATTATTTCCTCCTCTAAAGGGTGTCTACGTTGATTTAGCGAAAGTTCCAGATCCGGTATTTGCTGAAAAAATGGTTGGCGATGGGTTTGCTATTGATCCTTTGGATAATGTTTTATATGCACCAATTGATGGTACAGTAAAAAGCATTAGCAAAACGAAACACGCTATTACAATTGAATCTAGTTATGGATTTGATATTTTAATGCATATCGGTTTAGAAACAGTTTCTTTAGGTGGTAAAGGATTCAATGTAAAAGTAAAAGAAGGTCAAAAAGTTAAAATCGGGGATAGATTAACTGAATTTGACATGGATTTTGTTGCTGGAAATGTAGTTGCTCTAATTACACCTGTTTTAGTAACTGATATTGAGGAAAAACAAATTTCAATTGAAATATTGCCTCATGGAGAAATTACGGATCTAAAACAAGCTATTATGTTAGTTAAATTGGGTGTATCTAATGCTGCATCTGCTAAAGTTGATGTTGTTGCATCATCTTTGGAATCTGAATTAATTACGGTGCCAAATACACATGGTATTCACGCTCGTCCCGCTGCGCAGTTAAATGCAATTGCTCGTAAGTATCCAAATAATGATGTATTAATGTTAAAGGGAGAGCAATCAGCAAATGTTAAGAGTGTTGTATCTTTATTGAGTTTATCTGTTCAGTATCAAGATCAAATTAAAATAGTTGTAAAAGGTGAAAATGCTCAAGTAATAGTGGATGAAATAAAAGCTTGTTTGTTAGCTATGCATGATGATGAAAATGAAAACCCAGGTTCAAGTGCCACTGCTGTTGATGCAGATAGTAAAGTTGAAAATGGTAAATATCATGGGGTTGTAGCATCAACAGGTTTAGCGGTTGCTAAATTAGTTCAACAATCAGGTGTTACTTTCAAATATGAGCGTTTTGCTGCCGATACAGAGGCTGAGTTACAACGTTTGGATGATGTTTTAAAATCTTTAGCGACTGAGTTAGATGCAGAAATTAAAGGCTTAAGCCATCAAGATGTTGCACATCGTAATATTTTAAATGCTCACTTGATGATTTTAACTGATCCAGATTTGGCTGCAAAAGCAAAAAATTTCGTAGCCACTGGTCAATCAGCTGCATTTGCATGGGATAAAGCAACAGAAGAATCATGTAAAGCATTAGTTGCAACTGGCAATGCATTACTTATTGAACGTCAAAGTGACTTTATTGATGTAAGAGATCGTGTTTTAACTGAGTTGTGTGGTGCTGAAAATAAAGTAACTCAAACGTATAATGAAGATGTTATTTTAGTTGCTGAGGATTTTACACCTTCACAAGTTATTGCAATGAGTGACCAAGTAAAAGGTTTAGTAAGTGTTCGTGGTGGTGTTACATCTCATGTGTCTATATTGGCACGTACACGTGGAGTTCCACTACTCGTTGGTGTTGCAAAAGAAGTATTACAAGAAAGTAATAAAAATGTAATCTTAGATACTGCTAATTCAGCGGTATTACATACTCAAGCTACGCAGGAAGAGTTAAATTCAGCAAAATCAGAAGTAGCAAAGAGAGCTGAAATTTTACGAATAGCAAAAGAAGCATCTAGTTTACCAGCAACAACAACTGATGGATATCAAGTAAACTGTCTTGGTAATATTGGTAATATTAAAGAAGCAGCGATTGCAACAGCAAATGGAGCAGAGGGTGTTGGTTTATTTAGAACTGAATTTATGTTCTTAGAAACTAAAGAAGCACCAACTGAAGATCAACAATATGGAGAATATATCGCAATTGATAAAGCGTTGCAACATAAACCTTTTGTTATTCGTACATTAGATGCTGGTGGAGATAAAAAAATCCCTTACATTACGCAAATGCATGAAGACAATCCAATGCTTGGAGTTCGTGGTGTACGCTTATGTTTAGCTAATCGTGAATTATTTAAAACGCAGTTACGTGCAATTTTACGAACAGAAGCGGAAAATATCAAAGTAATGATTCCTATGATATCTAAATTATCTGAGTATCGTGCTGTTAAACAAATGTTTGAAGAAATTAAAACTGAGTTGAATGTTAAAGCTAATATTCAATTAGGAATAATGGTAGAAGTTCCTTCAGTTGCATTTATGAGTGAAGCATTTGCTAAAGAAGTTGATTTTATGTCAATTGGAACTAATGATTTAACACAATATGTAATGGCAGTAGATAGAGAACATACTGAATTGGCGAAAGAGGTTGATCATTTACATCCTGCTGTTATTACCGCAATTGCAGCTACTGCTCGTGGGGCGAATAAACATGGTACATATTTATCTGTATGTGGTCTAATGGCTTCTGAAAAATTAGCTATTCCTGTGCTAATTGGATTGGGTATTAAATATTTATCTATGACTGTTAGTGCAATTCCAGAAAATAAAGCATTTATTCGTACTCTTAGTTATGCAAAATGTAAAGAAGTAGCGGATCATTGTTTGAGTTTAACCACGGCTATTGAAGTTCGTGAGTATTTAAAAAGTCAATTTAATTAATAATTTTTGAGGAATATCTATAAAATGGCTATCAAGTTTTCTTCTGTTCAGGCTCTTGGTCGGGCTTTAATGCTACCAATTGCTATGTTGCCTGTTGCGGGGTTATTATTACGTTTTGGTCAACCTGATTTACTAAATGTTCAAGCTATTGCGGATGCCGGTAATGCTATATTTGCAAACTTACCGTTGCTTTTTGCAATTGGTGTTGCGGTTGGTTTTGCTAAAGATAATAATGGTGCATCTGGTTTAGCTGGTGCAGTAGGTTATTTAATTCTAGTTGCTATGCTAAAAGACATTAATAAAGATATCGATACTGGTGTATTAGGTGGTATTTTAATTGGTGGTATTGCTGGATTTATGTATAATAGATTTAAGGATATTAAACTACCTGAATTTTTAGCTTTCTTTGGTGGAAAACGTTTTATTCCAATTATTACAGGTGTGTCAGCTGTAGTTTTAGGTATTGTATTAGGTTATGTTTGGCCGCCAATTCAAACTGGTTTACATGCATTTAGTACTTGGATGGCTGGATCTGGAGAAATCGGATTGTTCTTATATGGTGTGTTTAATCGTTTGTTATTAGTAACTGGATTACATCATGTATTGAATAGCTTGTTCTGGTTCCAATTAGGTGACTTCACTAATGCACAAGGTGTTGTAGTTCATGGTGATATTGCTCGATTTATGGCTGGTGATCCTACAGCTGGTTTCTTCCAAGCTGGTTTCTTCCCAATCATGATGTTTGGTTTACCTGCAATTTGTTTAGCTATGTATACTACTGCATTACCACAAAATAAAAAAATGGTAGCAGGTTTGCTTTTATCAATGGGTTTAACATCTTTTTTAACTGGTGTAACTGAGCCGATTGAATACTCATTTGTCTTTTTAGCTCCAGTATTATATGCAATTCATGCGATTTTAACTGGTGTTTCTCTGGCTGTAATGGAAATGCTTCATGTTCGTCTAGGTTTTTCATTCTCGGCAGGTGCAATTGATTATGTACTATTCTTCAAATTAGCACAAAACCCGCTATTAATGTTACCTGTTGGTTTAGCTATGGGTGTTATTTATTATGTACTTGGTGTTTTCTTCATCAAAAAATTCAATCTTTCAACTATTGGTCGTGAATCAGAAGAAGAAATGGCAGCAGCTGCAGAAGTAAATCAAATTTCAAGCGATAGCGTTGAAATGAAATACATTAATGCTCTTGGTGGTGCTGAAAATTTAATAAATGTAGATGCATGTACAACTCGCTTACGTTTAGTTGTGGTAAATTCTGAAGTTATTAATCGTGCAGTATTAAAAGCTTTAGGTGCAAAAGGATTTGTTACTCCAGCTCCTGATTCTGTACAAGTAATTTTAGGTCCACAAGCTGAGATTGTTGCAAGTAAAATTAGAGAAACTTTAAGTCAAATGGGATTAAATGCAACGAGAAAATCTGTTTCTGCTGAAGCTAAACCAGCGAACAAGGTTATCAATTCTGCTCCATCATCAGTTAATGCAACAGAAATTTTATCTGCATTAGGTGGAAAATCAAATGTATTAACTGCTAGTTTAGTTGCGATTACACGTGTAAAAGTTGAAATCAAAAATGATAAAATCATTGATGTAAATAAATTAAAATCAAATGGTGTAATTGAAGTTATCAACTTAGGACCTAAGGTTAAACAACTTTATATTGGTAATAATGCTGAATCAGTTGCTATGGGTGTATCTCAATTGCTTAAATAGTTAATATTTTGGAATGTTTTAATGATAAGTGTGTTCATAATTTCTCATTCAGAAATTGCGAATAGTTTCGCTTATTGCTTGGAACATATCATGAATAGACGGGTAGATAATTTAGTTATTTTACCCGTTAAGAAGACTGAGGCTCCAGATCTAATTTTAGTAAGAGCTAAAGAAATCATAGAACGCCAACTAGCAAAAGCTGATGGCGTTCTTGTTCTTTGTGATATATTTGGTGCTACACCAAGCAATATAGCAAGTAAACTAGTGCAAAAAGGAAAGGTAGATTTAGTTACAGGACTTAATTTACCAATGTTAATTCGTGCTGTATCTTACTCGGCAAGTAGTCTTGATATTTGTGTTGAAAAAGCAATAGAAGGCGGAATAAATGGAATAGTACAAATAAAAGGAGAAGGTTAAATGCTAACTCAGCAAATAGAAGTAATTAATAAATTAGGTTTACATGCAAGAGCATCATCTAAATTAGTTCAGATGGCAAACGCTTTTAAGTCAGTTATTTATATTGAAAAAAATGGTCGCAAGGCAAATGCTAAAAGTATAATGTCGTTAATGATGTTAGCAGCTAGCAAGGGTAGTTTACTTAATTTGATCTGTAATGGCGAAGACGAGCAATTGGCGCAAGAAAAAATTATGGAGTTATTT
>DYTA01000033.1 GCA_020726205.1 Nitrosospira multiformis | reverse complement strand
GCGGATTAGTTGCATGACGTGAAAAAATAAATAATACATTCATAAATAAATTCTCAATAAATACGTGTTATAAAATTATTAATATCAAATTAATCATTTACTATTAATGCCTAACAAATTATTAATTTGTGATTCACTTGTTAATTTTAAATAATAATCAGCTAATATTTCAGATCCATATTGATTAAAATGATCACTATCTTTATACAATAAAAATCCACTTTCATAAGGAAAGGTTTTTATCTGAACAGTTAAATCATATGTATTAAAAAAATAAACATTAGGATATTGTAATGATATTTTTTCTATCCTTTGATTTAATTCAGTACCGCTTTCTAATTTTAATAAATCTCGATATCTATGTGCCCATGGTAGCATACTAGTTCTAACTATCCTAGCAATAATATTTTTAGAGTCAACTGGTATATCTCCAATAACTATAACCCTTTTTTTATTATTTGATAAAATTTTTAATGTGCTTTCAAATGCACTATCGAACATAAAAGTTGATGGAACCATCTTTCCACCAGATTCATAACGCTCCCATGATGCGGCTAAAATAAAAGTATTATAATCATTAATATGCTCTGTTATATACTTAATTTGGTTTGAACATGACTTAGAAGATAGTTTTGGCTCAGTAGATGGTAACTTACGGCTATCATCTAATAAAGGATAACAAGAGTCTGTTGTAATAATTTTAATACTAACCCCTTGTTGTTTAGCAACTTTATTCCAAAATGGCGACAATGAACCAGCATGAGAATCACCAAACAAAATAATATTAGTTGGTTTTGCTAATTTATTACCAAATATACAATTGGTATAGTTTCCATTTGATATATTATGGCAATAATCTCCAGATAAAAATAGATTTTGGAGTTGTGCCTGTTTGCTTAATCTATTCGGCAAACCCTTATTTTTAATTACCAAACCTGCCATAGCAACTATAGCTATTAAAGGCAATAATTGAAACTGAATAAACGCAGACTTAAAGCTATATCTTCTTTTTTTAATCGGTAACTCAATTAAGAAATAACTCGCAATAGCTAAAACAAAAGTTGCAATAAGAATAACCAAACCAGCTTTAAGAGAAATAATAATTAAATCAGGGTTTAAGTAACGCCAGTAAGCCAATAAAGGCCAATGCCATAAATATAGGGAGTAAGAAATTAGACCTATAGCTACAAAAAATTTACCCATCAATACTCTATTTATCATACTATGATGCGAAAGAGTACCAGCATAAATAATTAACGCTGCACCTAACGTTGGGACGATCGCAATATAACCAGGAAATGGCATATTCTCATTCAAAAAACAGGTTGAGGCTAAAATTAATGCAAAACCACTTCCTGATATAAAATTTGCGATAATTAAGCGAATAACTGTTGATGAAATCCTTAACTTATATTTTGGTGAAGATATTAATAATGCAAGAACTGAACCAACCATTAATTCAAATGCACGAGAAAATATAGAATAATATCCAAAACTAGTATTATGTGCGGTAGAATAAATAGAAAAATAATATGATAAACTAAATAAAAGTGTAATCACAATCACAGTAAACCACATATTTTTTTTTGTATACTTACTTAAAAACATTAATACTAAAGGCCAAAATAGATAATATTGTTCCTCTACAGATAAAGACCATGTATGTAATAATGGGTAAGCATTTGAATCTAAAGCAAAATAATCACTAGTTTTAGAAAAATATACGTTAGATAAATAAACACTAGCACTAACAGCTGTTTCAACAAATTTAAGATAAAAATTTGGTAGCAATAAAAAATAAGCTGCTATTGAGGTACAAAAAACCACAATAAAAAAAACAGGTAAAATGCGTTTAATTCTTCTTGTGTAAAAAGCTTTAAATGTAAAAGTGCCAGAGTCTAATTCCTTAGTTAAAATTGATGTAATTAAAAAACCTGAAATAACAAAAAAAATATCCACTCCAACAAACCCACCTGTTAATGTATGTGGCCAGATATGAAATAAAATTACTGATAAAACAGCAATTGATCTTAATCCATCAACATCTGGACGATACAAAATTGGTTTATGTTCTATTGAACTTTTATTTTCCTTGATATTTCCCATTTTTAATTAAATTTCCTTTTTTAATAACAAATAAGTTACATTTTTTGTATGTAACACAATATAATAAATTTGATTAATATTTTTTCCACACAACTCGATTAACATAATCTGTGTAACTATGAATTATTCGCACAACTTTATCCGAAACATTTGGCATACTATAATCAGCAACCTGACGTAATAGACGTTCGTTGCCTTGCGGTTGAGATTCTAAAATATCTAATCCCTGCATTACTCGCTCAAGACTTAATCCAACCATCATCACAGAAGCCTCTTCCATTCCCTCTGGACGCTCACTAGCTTCACGCATATTCAAGGCAGGGAAGTTTAAAATTGATGATTCTTCATTAATCGTGCCACTATCAGATAAAACAGCTTTTGCTGATTTTTGTAATTTAACATAATCATGAAACCCCAGCGGTTTAGATAAATTAATTAACGGATTAAATTGAATATTAAGGGCTTCTACACGTTTGCGTGTTCTTGGATGTGTCGATACAACCACTAGATAGCCATATTTATCTGCAATACCATTTAATACATCAACCATTTTAAGAAAATTCTTGTCAGATTCTACATTTTCTTCACGGTGAATACTTACAACAAAATATTTACCTGCTTGTAAACCTAAACGAGATATCGCATCAGATTTTTCGATTTGAGGTAAATAATGACTTAATACTTCAAACATCGGACTACCTGTCTTAATTACTAAATCATGTGGTAATCCTTCACGCAATAAATACTCACGAGCAATAGAACTATAAGTTAGATTTACGTCAGCCGTATGATCTACAATGCGCCGATTAACCTCTTCTGGTACCCGCATATCAAAACAACGATTACCTGCTTCCATATGAAAAATTGGGATTTTACGGCGTTTAGCTGGAATTGCTGCCAAGCAACTATTAGTATCACCTAAAATTAGCACTGCATCTGGCTGTACATCAGCCAATACTCGATCAATTGCAATAATTACATTACCAATAGTTTCAGCAGCATTGATGCCACTTGCGTTTAGAAAATGATCTGGCTTACGAATACCTAAATCACTAAAAAATATTTCATTAAGTTCATAATCATAATTTTGACCAGTATGAGCAATAATATGTTCACAATGTTGATCTAATTTTGCCATTACTCGTGATAAACGAATAATTTCAGGACGAGTCCCAACAACAGTTAATACTTTTAATTTTTTCATACTTATATTTCTTCTTAAGAGTTAAATTGTAAAATTTATTGTATCTGGTTTTTGACGATCAAATATTTCATTCGCCCATAACATTACCACTAATTCATCATTACCAATATTGGTTACATCATGCGACCAGCCAGGAATAGTTTCCACTATCGTAGGATTAGTACCATCAACTATTAATTCATAATATTCATCTGTAACAATATGACGGAAACGATATTTAGCAGTACCTTTTATTACCAAAAATTTTTCTGTTTTAGTATGATGATAATGTCCACCACGAGTAATTCCTGGGTGTGCAGTAAAAAATGAAAATTGACCACTATCTGGAGTTTTCAACATCTCAACAAATACACCTCGAGGATCTTCATGCTTAATTAATGGATAGGCAAAATTTTGCGTAGGTAAAAATGATAAGTAAGTTGAATACAACGCACGAGTTAAACCTGTACCAACAGGTAAAGTTATCCCACTTTGAATACTCTCTTTAAAAGCATTAATAGTTGTAGCAATATTTCCAACTGTAGTTGTGTATTCAGGAATAACTTGTTGATAATTACTCAGATTAGATAAATCAGAATTTAACAAAGTTATCCAAGCATCAAGAATATCATCAATATAAACAAGATTTATTGATGCGTCAGCATTATTAATCGTAATCGGCAAATCACGGGCAATATTATGACAAAACGTAGCAACCGCAGAATTATAGTTAGGACGACTCCATTTACCAAATACATTTGGTAAGCGGTAAATAAAGACTGGATTAGCCGTCTGTTTATTTAAATTCAATAAAGATGTTTCTGCAGCTAGTTTACTTTTTCCGTAATCATTTTCCAAATTAGATTGTATAGAAGAACTTAATACAACAGGAATTACCTGCTGACTTTTAGCGATTAATAAACACAAGCTATCAGTTAAATCTGCGTTTCCTATCTTAAACTCATTTGGATCTTGAGGGCGATTAATTCCTGCTAAATGAAAAACCCAATCTACTTGATTAATTAATTCCTCTAACTCACTTATAGACTGCCCTCGCCCAAATGTGTAAATTTCATGCTGTTTAAATTCATTCAAGCGAACATGTAAATTTTTACCAATAAAACCATTGGCACCTGTAATTAAAATTTTCATAGATTTATTCACCATCAAATAATATATCTAAAGATTTAGTTTCAACAATTTTTCGTAACACTTCTAAGCGTAATAAAATTTGTTTAGTTCCTTCTAAATCTAATCGAGTAGTATTATGTGAATTATAATCTTCAATATTAACCAAATCACGATTACCTTGAGCAAAATATTTATCATAATTTAAATCACGATTATCTGCTGGAATACGGTAATAATCACCATGATCAATCGCATTTACATTTTCTTCTCTAGTCATTAATGCCTCATAGAGTTTTTCACCATGTCTAGTACCAATTACTCTAATTTCATGTTCTGGCTTACCCAATAACTCTTTCAAAGCTAACGCCAAATCGCCAACGGTTGAAGCTGGAGATTTTTGCACAAATATATCACCATTTTCACCATTCGTAAAGCCAAAAATAACTAAATCAACAGCATCATCAAGTGTCATCATAAAACGTGTCATATTTGGATCGGTAATTGTTAAAGGCTTACCTTTACGAATTTGATCAACAAATAATGGAATGACTGAACCACGAGAAGCCATTACATTACCGTAACGAGTACCACAAATAACAATTTTGTTACGATCTAAATTACGAGCTTTAGCAACCATAACTTTTTCCATCATTGCTTTTGAAATACCCATTGCATTAATTGGGTAGGCGGCTTTATCAGTACTCAGACAAACAACTCTACTAACACCACATTGTATTGCCGCTTCAAGAACATTTTCTGTTCCTAAAACATTGGTTTTTACTGCTTCTAATGGATAAAACTCACAAGAAGGAACTTGTTTCAACGCTGCAGCATGAAATATGAAATCTACTCCACGACATGCATTCATAACACTTTGCATATCTCGGACATCACCTAAATAAAATTTCAACTTAGGATGATTATATTTTTTACGCATATCATCTTGTTTTTTTTCATCACGACTAAAAATACGAATCTCACCAATATCCATAGTTAAAAAACGTTTGAGAACCGCATTTCCAAATGAGCCAGTTCCACCAGTAATTAATAATACTTTATCTTTAAACATTTTAATTTATATAACCTTTAAAATAACTTTTATCTTATTCTACATGATAACAAAAAACAATGTACTGATTGCTATATTTAAATAAATGGTACTAATTTATACAACAAATAACCATTATTTTAACATAGTTATCAATTTTTACTCAATTAAGAAACGTACACCGAATAATTATCTTGTTCCATAAAAACACTCCTAATAGACCCAGAATAAGTCCAATCCCAGTCCCTGCTAAACAGTCACCTAAAAAATGATAGTTAAATAATATCATTCCCAAAATCATCGCTAAAAAAATCCAACTAACAAAGTTACTAAATTTAGATTTTATTACTCTTGACCACAAAAAACAATATCCCATTAACACACTATGACCAGAAGGAAAACTTGCAAAATCAAAACTTAACCAATGAAATCCCCATGTGTTGACAAGAGATACATAATCAGGTAAAAAGCAAATCTCTGGGACACATCTCGCAAAAATAAATTTTAAATATACTTTTGTGATATTTACTATAAATAGAAATATCATTTGATAAACAACAAAAAATAAAAATGCAAATTTAGATGGAATTTTTTTGCTATCATGTAACATCATAACTATTAGCAACGCAACAAACCCTAATAGAGTAAGCTCAGCAGTAACAAACTCATAAAAAGCAGTTTTGCCTTTTAACTGCGACGAATGAAAATGACCATGATGTAGATTCAAATTGATCCAAAAATAAATTTCACGATCAAAAAATAGAATTGAAATTATTGACAATAAAATAAGTGCAATTGACCAGGATATAATTTTTTTATAACCAATATTAAATAAATTTGCCATACCTACCCCCTATAATTTGACTCTACATTCTCACACTTTAATATCAAGTACCTTATAAATTGCTGCCTGAATTGAAATAGAATCTTCTTTCATAACTCTTTTAACTTCCGCTAACTTTGCATCAACTAAAAATCGATACCAAAATCCTTGTAAAAAGTGAAACGATAAACCTGCCGCACCATCAAGAAACCCCAAAGCAATAAAATACCGAAAACAAAAATATGCAAATGCTCTTATTCCACCAGGTAAATTATTATATATATTTTCTTTTAACCATCTTTTTACTCCAAAAGGTGATTTTATATTTAGTTTTTGAACGCCTTGGCGATTAAAATTATATTGCTTGTTCAAAATATCTACTACTTCACGAGCAGAATATCCATTATGTTTAGATGTCCACCAACTTAATGAATTAAGATTATGATCTACAATATAACCATCAAAATGAATTGCTTTACCATCTAATTTGATATGTTCATCCATCCAACGAGTCTCCATTGTTCCTTTTCCATAACGCCATAATCGTAACATTTTAATATTAACGGCACCAAAACGAATCAATTTACCTTGAAAAACACGTCGTAAACCACAATATACACCTGAAATATCATCATCTAGTTTTTGTAATTTATGCTGTATATCAAAAATATAATCTTTAGATAAATACTCATCCGCATCTACTCTCATTATCCAATTAGCATCATTTGGAACCTGTTCCATACCAAATTTAAATTGATCAGCATAATTTTTCCAACTTCTTTGAATTACTTTAGCTCCATATCTCTCTGCTATTGCAACAGTTTTATCACTAGAAAAACTATCAATAACAATAAAATCAGTTACAACGCCTTGTAAACGCTTCAGACACCGCTCAATATGTATCTCTTCATTATATGTTAATATAACTGCAACAATTTTCATACTATTATTTCACTTTATAATTAATTTAATCTCACAGAACTTGGTGCTATACCACCATTAAGCACCCACGTATAGACATCGTGCATTTGCTTTGCAATACTTTGCCACGAATAATTTTGTTCCATTAAAATTTTACCATTTTGTCCCATAGATAGTAATTCACTACTTGATTTCTGCATCATACGTCTTAAACCACTCAGTAATTCATCTTGATTAATATCAACCCATAACCCTGCATTAATTTTTTCAAGAGATGACCAAGGTGCACCTTTTGTAACCACAGATGGAACTCCTGCGGCTAATGCTTCTGCAACGGACATTGCAAAATTTTCACTATACGTTGGTAAAACATACAGATCTGAATTATAATACTCTTGCCATTTTTCATGTTCATACAACCCACCAATAAAATTAATTCTGCATAAATTTAATTTATTAGATAAGTTTTTCATCTCAATTAAATGTCCACCAGAATCTGGACCAACTATACGTAATTGCCAATCAGGAAACTCATGCTGTAGCTTTTGCCAGCATGGAAGAAGCATATCTAATCCTTTTATTGGATGAATACGACCTAAAAATAATAATGTTTTTAGGTTGTTCTGCTGTTTAACATAGCCAGATAAAATATCAACCCCATTTGGTATGATTGCAACAGGTTGTTTATAACCCATTCTACGAATATCTTCATATTCTGACTCTGCTGTAGCATGAAAACATGTTGTAGCTTCTAATGCCGGTTTTTGTAGCAACGGCCAAAATATTTTTTTTACTTTCGACCCACTCTCCCAAGCATGTTTAGCAAATGTTCCTCGTGGCGAGGTAATTAATGGTAGCTTATATTTACGAGCAATCTGCCCAGGATATACATTAGGCATCATCCAAAGACCATGATTATGCAGTAAACTAATTTTATTAGTTTTGGCTAATTTAGCTAAATATTGGTTCATTGTTGGAGAGCGACCTAATTTAGCAGGTCCAACTCCAGGAAAAAAACTCTTACCAAAACTAAGCGGTTTTACATTCTCTCTAGCATCAGCATCAACAAGTAAAATTGAATCACCAATTCGTATCATTTCTTCATATAATCTTCGCACAGAATATGATGGTCCCTTAGCCTCATCAACGGTTGAATGAATTGTGGCGATAATATTACGTAGCATCTATATTTTCCTTATTTTCTCGCATTTTAAATTTTTTATGGGCATCACGATGATCATAAATTAACACTTGAATCCACATAATAATTGGAATCATACGCACGACAAGTACAACAAGTGCATCCATATTTAATTCTGCAAATGAAGCAATCATTACTACAGAACATAATGACAAAAGCGCTCCAGCACTAGTTTTCCATGGCTGAAATACTTCACGAGTAATTCGTTGCGTTGCACCAATAATAGCAAATCCTAAAAAAACAATAAGCCCACCACCACCCATATATAAGTATGTGATAAATCCCATTGCAGTTGATGAAAAAGAATATTTTAGCTTCATCACCACTTGTGTATACCATAAACCAATATTTTGCACTGTTTTACCAGACCAAATGAAACGAGGAATCCAGGAGTAAAATGGCGATAACAAAACCTCTTTAATAACTTCAGGTGCTCCAACTGGCATATCTCCACTATAACTATCATAATAATCAATACCTAAAGCACCAATTTGCACCATACTAGTTCTTGACATCACTTTAAGATATGTCGGTGTTTGACTATCTTCTTCTTCATCATATATAGCTTTTGCTTTTTGTTCTTCAGTAGGAAAAAACATAATTTGTGTAATATCTACAATTGAATCACTAGGAAAAGCATCTTCCATTGTATTACGAATAGCTCGAAATTGCTCAATAACTGGATACGCAATTTTTACGCTGAAAACAATTAAAATAATCCAGATTATGTTTATCCGACCACTGCGTACATATTGACTTAACATAATGATAATAAATGGCAAAATCACCATTTTTTTAAATCCCGTTAAGAATCCACCAAGGGTAAATTCAATAAAAATTAGAGAATAAAACCATACTTTAGTACTTAAATTTGGTGTGCGTGCATAATACTGAAGAGCTATCACAATTAAAGCAATTTTGCCAAAATATCCTCCAAGTACAAAATATTGCATATATTTTGCGGCATTCATAAATGCTGCATAACTCCCAGAGTATCCATATACGCCTAGTTTCAACTGAAGAAGACGACTAATTAAACCAACTCCTACTACCACATATAATGCTGTCGGTTTTAAATTTGCCTCATGAGTAAAATACATATCTATTCGTTTTTGAC
>DYTA01000032.1 GCA_020726205.1 Nitrosospira multiformis | reverse complement strand
CTGGTATGGTAAAAAACACTTATGGAACAGGATGCTTTTTACTAAAAAACACAGACGAATTAGCTCTAGAATCAAAAAATAATTTACTTACTACGATTGGCTGGAACATCAATGGACAGCGAAATTATTGCCTAGAAGGATCAGTGTTTATTGCTGGTGCAGCTGTACAGTGGATTCGAGATGGGCTAAAATTTATTGATGAATCATCTGAAATTGAAGATTTAGCTAATCATGTTCCTGATAATGGTGGTGTATATATGGTTCCTGCTTTTGCTGGATTAGGCGCACCACATTGGGATCAATATGCTCGTGGAATTATTGTTGGAATCACTCGTGGCACAACCCAGGCACATATTGCCAGAGCTACGTTAGAATCAATTGCTTTTCAAGTCTCAGACGTTGTTCAAGCAATGAAATCAGACTCTGGATTAGGTTTAACTGCAGTACGAGTAGATGGTGGTGCGTGTAAAAATAACTTTTTAATGCAGTTTCAGGCAGACATATTGGATTGTGTAGTTGAACGTCCAACCTGTTTAGAATTAACTGCGCTAGGTGCGGCTTATCTTGCTGGTTTGGCGGTTGGATTTTGGAAATCTACTGATGAATTAGAACAAGTCTGGAAAGTTGACCGAATTTTTGAACCGCAAATGTTACAGTCAACTAGGCAAAACTTACTTGAACATTGGCATAAAGCAATTGGGCGCAGCCGTGGATGGGCGAAAGAGTAAAATGTCCAAACAAAATTATGATTTAATTATCATTGGTGGTGGTGCAACTGGATTAGGTTGCGCAGTTGAGGCAGCTAGTCGTGGTTATTCAACGTTACTTCTTGAAGCCTGTGATTATGGTAAAGGAACATCATCTAAATCAACTAAATTAGTTCATGGTGGTATTCGTTACTTAGCTAACCTAGATTTTGGATTAGTTCATGAAGGACTAGAGGAACGTTATTATTTCCTAAATAATGCTTCCCACTTAGCACAAAAGCAAAGTTACCTTATTCCGATGCAAAATATCAGCGAAAAAGTAAAATATTGGATTGGAACTACACTTTACGATTTGCTTGCTGGTAAACGAAGTATTGGCAAAAGCAAGATATTAACCGCTAAGGAAACTCTAGAACAAGCACCAGATTTACAAGCTAATAAAATTACCGGTGGCGCAATTTATTACGATGGTCAATTTGATGATACACGAATGCTAATTACTCTAGTTAAAACATTTGAACAACTAGGTGGGAAAGCATTAAATTATCATCAAGTAACTAAATTTGTCGAACACAATGATAAAATTAGTGGTGTTATTGTTCAGGATAAACTAACTAATCAGACTAAACAATTTAATGCTAAAGTTGTAATTAATGCAACAGGTACTTTTTGCGATAGTATTTTGGATTTAGCTGAACCGCATACACGTCATCAAACAGTAGCAGCAGCACAAGGTACTCATCTAGTTTTTGATAAACATATTTTTGATTCTGCGCATGCTATTTTGGTTCCTAAAACTATAGACGGACGAGTATTATTTATTTTACCATGGCATAATAAAATTGTCGTTGGTACAACTGATGTAAAAGTTGAACAACCGACATTAGAACCTCAAGCACAAGAACAAGAAATAGATTTCATTTTGCAGACACTTAATCAATACTCAAAGCATCAAGTAACTCGTAAGGACATTAAATCGGTTTTTTGTGGACAACGACCATTAGTTAAACCTAATCATACCCAAAATACGGCAAAAATTTCTCGTAAGCATGAAATAAGAGCTACGGCAAATGGTTTAATCAGTATAGTTGGTGGCAAATGGACAATTTATCGGCGGATGGGACAAGATACAATTAATTTTATCGAAAATCAGCATGGCTGGAAATCAACACCTTCAATTAGCAGTACGCTAAAATTATTTGGTGCAACCAATGAACAACTAAATTATCCACTTAGCGGATATGGAACTGCAGCAACTGAGATTAAGAAAATTCAAGTTGAAAGAGATAATTATCAATTAATTCATCCAAATTTACCATACCTTCAAGCAGAGATTATTTACCAAACTCATTATGAGCATGTAAAAACAATTGAAGATGTATTAATTCGTCGCACGAGAAGCATATTTTTAGATGCTAAAGCTGCGATTGAAGCCGCTCCACTGGTAGCTAAATTAATCGCCAAAGAATTAGGCTATGACAGATCATGGGAAAATAATCAGGTACAAATATTTGCTACAGTTGCAAAACACTACTTAATTAAATGATTATTTGATTATTACTTCTACTTTAATTCAGAAGGTTTAATTAATAAAAAAGCACTCAATGACACAAGACTAAACACAATCGTAGAAATAATAATATTTGAACTTGGTTCAAATGGTAATATACCGACGAACCAAGAACCAAATGCGGCAAATACATACTGTAATGAACTAAGTAATCCAACCGCATAAGAACTATTTTTCGGAAAAGCATTAATCACACCAACTTGTATCGGAGGATTAATAAATGCAGTTGCCAAGCGTATTAACCAACCTGAAATAGTAACCATAGCAATAAATACGAGTAAGTTATTTCGAAAAGGAATGCTAATTAATGTCAATAAAATAACAATTACAGCAATGATAATACCAACTAGAACTAAGTTATATGGGCGTACCCCACTTTTATTTAGATAGGTCATAACTTTATTACCTAAAAGATATCCTAAAGCAATAAATGTAAAAAGATAAGAATAATAAATACTTGATATGTGGTACTCATTTATATACATATAACTAGACATTGAAATAAATGCATAAAATGATGCAAAAGTACCTCCGACAATTACGGTGTAATGTAAAAATAAACGATTAGTAATCACATTAGCATAATTACATAGCATTTTGCTTAACATAAAATCTTTGCGATATTTATGAACGTTTAGATTGGATTCTTTGATTACAATAAAAGCAAAACACCATAATACGATCAACATAACCCCTAAAATTCTAAAACTCCATCGCCAATCAAGGTGTTTAATAATAAACGCACCTACTACAGGAGCTAAAGCAGGAGAAAGAACTAGACCAATAAGAAATAATCCAGTCACTGAAAGTAATTCATTTTTATTATAAACTTCTTTAATTATAAGACGAGACACAATATATATTGATGCACTTCCAATCGCTTGAAAAATTCGCAAAAATATAATAAATGTCAATGAATTACTTTCTGAAATTAAAAAAGTTGCACATAAAGAGATTAATAATCCAATTAAAATAGTTTTTCTACGTCCAAATAAATCACTTATTGGTCCCATTATTAAAAATAAACATGCTTGAGCATAAACATAATAGGTTATAGTAAGATTCATTCGTGCTGGAGTAACACCAAACTCTTTAGCCATGGTAGGTAAGCCAGCTACGTATATATCAGTAGACGCTTGAGTTACAAATAACAAAAGTAATAAAATAACAATTAGTCTCTTTTTATACTTTTCTAATTCGGACATTTTACTATTATCAAATATAGACAAGATTAAACTTTTTTTACAAATTCAGATTTAAGCTTCATTGGACCTATTCCATCTATTTTGCAATCTATATCATGGTCTCCATCAACCAAACGAATATTTTTTACTTTTGTACCAACCTTCACTACTAATGAGCTACCTTTAATTTTTAAATCTTTAATTACTGTAATAGTGTCACCACTACTTAATAAGTTACCAACAGAATCTTTAATAATTTTTCTTTCATCAAGATTATCATCAATATTAGATAATGACCATTCGTAAGCACATTCTGGACAAATCATTAACTCACCATCTGAATAAACAAACGCAGAATTACATTTTGGACAATTTGGAATTTGAGACATAATAATATTCTTTCAAAAAATTAAATTATATGTTTAATTTACATATAAATATATTACATTATTATACATCAGGAGTATTTATTAAGTAATATTATAGAATTTATACTTTAGGTGATGCTGATGGTTTTAATAAACTTAAAATTACAAATGCAGGGGCAAAACTCAACATCACAATAAGAATAAAATTTGAGTAACCTAAGCTATCAATAGTAAAACCTGACACACTGCTAAATAAACTATAACTTAAACTATCAATTGCGGTCAATGATGCGAGCTGAATTAAAACATGTTGTCGCTTACAAATATAAGTTTGATAAGACCAAAATATAATCATTGTCATACCACGACTAAACTCTTCACTTGTAACACAAACATAAAAAAACCACTTAGGTAGATGAAACAGACTAAAATAATAAACTAATAAATAAGAGACAAAATGCAAAAATAAAGCAATTTTTAAATTTTGAATATAAGATTTATGTTGGATAATTTTAATACACAATAACCCACCTAAAGAAGCAATTATCATTCCATATAAACGATAGCCAAATGCTACAGAAGTTTTATCAAGACCTGAATTTAGATAAAATAAATCAAAATAATGAGTAATTAAATTATCTGGTGCACGATAAAAAAACATTAATAATAATATCAGCGATATTTGTGGAATGCTAAATAAATTTGTAAATGGCGCAATAATTCTAGTGAGTAATTTACCTCGTTCAATTTCATTGTAGTTACCAATATTAAATACTCTATCAGGAAATAATGCAATAATCATACAAAAAATAACAAGAATAACAGAAAATAATTGATATAAGTTGCTCCAATGATAAAATTGAGAAAGAAATATAGCACTACTGCCACCAATTAGCAAACCGACTTTAAAACTAATCGTAGATACATTTATAACAATTAATAATTTATCTTCATCAAATAATATTTTTTGTAAAGCTAGTAAAATAACACGAACAATAGTAATAGTGACACTTAATATACTACAAACAATAAAAATAAGCATCTGATCATTAATTACCTTTGGTAATAAATAAATTAATCCAGAACTAATCGATAAGCAACTTAAAAGAATAATTTTGTAACTAAAATGCTTTTTAGATGAACAATACTCTAAAAATGCTGAAATTGCAAACGAAAAAGCAAAAGGAAGATTTGCCAAGCTATATAAACCAATTACTTTTAGGCTCATACCACTTTCTTTTAACCAAATAAATAACGTAGATCCAATAAGCATTGGAATCATACCATTAGTTAAACCAATAAGAGATAACAAAATATAATTATAGCGTTGATTCATAGATGCCTATAAAGGATAATAATTACATAAAATATATATTTTTATACATTACTTAGATTTAAGCACTGCTCGCTCTTCAAGAACAAATAGCACGTGTGCAAAAAATAGAACAATGAATACCTCACTATAAACCCATAATAAAAATATTGGTAACATAAATAAAGATCCATATAGCAAATAATATTCACTACGTAAATGATTAATAGATAAAATAAAATAACTTTGCACACTCATAAAAGCAATCGTGGCTAAAATAGAACAAAATAATGATGTCGACCATGATATTTTACGCATTGGCATAAATTTATAACAACAAAGAATACTAAACATAGTAAACATATTAGCAAATAACATGTTTATATAATAAAGAGCACTTACCTGTTCAATAAAACCATCTATCCAGTTTACAAAAATACCTAGTAAATAAATAATAACAATACCACTAAGAAGAATAAGTGTATGGTTTACAATTAACCGCCAAATCTTACGGACTTGATTAAGTCCAAATAAAATATTAATATGTTTTTCAACTGCAAACATCATACTATAACTGGAAATAAATAGCGAAACACTTCCAAACCACGACTGATGAATAGAATGATTAAAAGAAAATTGAAACTGTTTATATAATGAATAGTCAACTTGAGGGATAAATTTACTAAAATAAAAATACTCAATATTATTTACAATATTAACTGAAAAAGGAAGAACACTTCCTAATACTGCAATAGATACGGCAAAAGGAATAAATGCTAAAATTAAAGCAAAAGATAAACTATTGCTTAAAATTATACCATGTTTATTTAAAAAGCTCCGAATAATAAAATAAATAAATTTTAATCTTGGTAATCGCTTATATAATTTAACAATTAATTTATTTATTTTATATAGCACGCTTGATGACACTCCATTTTTATTTCAGTCCACTCTTCATTTACTAAAATCCTTATTTTAGGAGGATATGCAATAAAACCAAAAATTTTCTGCATGTTCTTTGGATAAATCCAATCTACTTGAGTTATTGATGTCGGTAATTGTGCTATAGCTAAAAGATTAGGAATACTTGCACCTGTTTCAAGACCTAAACTAGTAGCATTTTTACCTTTTAACACCGTATTCATAAATAAATATCCTAACTGTTTATTTTTTACAGATGTTGGCATAACTAAATTATCTAATTCAATCATATTACCTTCACGCTGCAACACACCGGCAATCTCAAAAGGAAGTTTAGCTTTTTTACTATCTTGCAATGTATTATATAGATCATTTGAATAACTCATAGCTAACCAAATACCACCACTCAACAAAGAACGATAATAAGTTGTACTATCATAACGTGACCAATATTGAGATGCATGAGTAATTAACTTTCTAGCTAGATCTAAGTCTTTCAAATTCGAAGAATTAGGATCCTTTCCTAAATAAAGTAAAGCTGCAGCATATACATTACGCTGAGAGTCAAATACGGTAATTTTACCTTTCATTTTTTTTAAATACTTATCTTCAAAAATAACGGCCCAAGTATTTGGTATTATTCCTAATTTATCTAATTGAGTTTTATTATATGCTAAAAATACAGGTGTATATGCATAAGGAATAGAAAATGAATTATTTGGATCAAATTTTTGGTGTAAAAATCCAGATTCAATATTTTTAATATTAGGAATATTTGCTAAATCAAGACTATTTAGCTTACCCATTTTATATAAATCTTCAACTGCATAACCGGTGCCAATTATCACATCATATCCAGTTGCCCCCGCAGATATTTTTGCGGACATTTCTTGTGGGTCACTAAAGTAATTCAAAAATAATTTACAGTTACATTGAGCTTCAAAATCTCTAACCGTTGAATCTGTAATATAGTTTGACGTAGTATATAAGTTAAAAACATCAACTGCGTAAGATAGATTAACACCCAAAAATAAAAAATACGCAATACAAAATTTAATTATACGCATAATTTTGCAACTTTCCAATATATAATACTATTTAAATAATTGTGGTGAAATTTTCGTTGATAATGAAGTCAGTACAAGTGTACATAGAATAATAATAGTCGATGCTGCGTTCACCTCTGGAGTTACTCCCATTTTTAGCATTGAGTAGATTGCTAGTGGCAAAGTAGTAGAACCAACACCTGCAGTAAAAAATGTAATCACAAAATCATCTAAAGATAACGTAAACGCCATTAACCAACCAGCAATAATACCAGGCAAAATAGTAGGAATTAAAACTTTAAAAAAAGCATTTGTTGGCGATGCGCCCAAATCTCTTGCTGCATCAATTAAACTATCATCCATACCATGCATTCTAGTTTTAACAGAAATGGTTACAAATGATAGACAAAAAGCTATATGAGCGAAAATAATTGAAGCTGTTCCTAATGTAAAATTAATTAACAAAAAAAACAATAACAATGAAACCCCAACCAATAGCTCTGGAGCAGCTACAGGAATCATTACTAATCCAGACAAAACAGGTATTTTATATTTATGAAGAGCAACACCTGCCAGAGTACCTAAAACTACCGAAATACTACTTGCAATTAAAGCAATAAAAACAGAATTTAAAGCAGCATCAATTAGTTGTGTATCATTGAATAAAACGCTGTACCATTTAAAGGTAAAACCAACCCACCCCACATTTATACGAGAATCATTAAAAGAATAAACAATTAACAATAACAATGGAATATATAAAAATAAATAAACTAAAATACCAGACAGTAGTATTTTTTTAGAAATTTTATTTACGTGCATATTTCAACCCACCACTTTTGCTAGAAATAAAACCAACAAATAACGAAATAGATAAAACTGCAAGCGTCATAACAATAGACGTCACACTACCTAAAGGCCAATTCATAGTTTGTAGAAACTGCTGCTTAATTAAATTACCAATCATCATTGAGCAATTATTTCCAACTAATTCAGGAACAACAAACATTCCTATACAAGGAATAAAAACTAAGCCACAACCAGCTAAAACACCAGGTAAACTCAAAGGAATGGTGACACTCAAAAAAGATTGTAAATTAGTTCCGCCCAAATCTCGACAAGCCTCAATCAAGGAATTATCATGTTTTTCAAGATTTGCATATAAAGGTAAAATCATAAAAGGTAAATTAATGTATACCAAACAAATTACAACAGCAAATGATGAAAATAATAAATTTACAGACGCAACTCCAAATAATGACAAAACATAATTGATTAACTTACTTAAAGCTGAATTAGGACCTAAAATCATCATCCATGCATACACACGAATCAGGAAATTACTCCAAAAAGGAATAATAACTAACAGTAATAATAAATCACGATATTTTTTAGTACTTTTAGCTATTAATAAAGCTAATGGGTAACCAATAATCAAACATAATACTGTCGTTAACAATGAGAAAAATAATGACCTAACAAATAATTTCCAAATAAAACTATTGGAAAAAACATACCTAAAACTATCTAAAGTTAAATTTATACTCGTGTGACCAGCTTTATAAGTCACTAATGATGCTACTCCACCATAATCACCAGGCTGACGAAAAGCAATTAACACCATTAATAATGTAGGTATTAAAAAAAGAGTTATTAAATAAAGAATAGGCGGTAACGAAAGAACAAGTTTTTCTTTTCTTACTGATATAGTCTTTTCCATGTCATCGCTACTTCACTAAAAAATTACCAGCCAAAGGATTAATTGATAAATAAACCTCATCATTGTCATTAAAAAAGTGTTTTGTTGGGGACTATTATTTGCTAACATACATTGAATTATAGTACCATTTGCCAAAATAAATTCATATAAAGTACCATCACCATAATAATAAAAGCCCTTAACTTTAGCAGGAATATTAATATTACCATCAAGTCTACTATCCCAATGTGCTTTAATTTTTTCAGGACGAATAGCAAACCACCCCTTTTGTCCTATTTGATAATTATTATTAAAAGGTAACTCTACATCAAAAAGCCCTGCAACTCTAATTTTTGAACTATGTTGATTGAATGAAATAACTTCAGAAGATAATAAATTACATTTACCAATAAAATCAGCAACATAATATGAACTCGGTTGTGAATAAATTTCACTAGGTGTCCCTAGCTGTTCAACAATACCATGATTCATGACAGCAATACGACTAGATAATGCAAGAGCCTCACTTTGATCATGAGTCACATAAATAAAAGTTACACCACTTTCTTCTTGCATTTTAACTAATTCAACATGCATATGCCCTCGCAATCTAGCATCTAATGCAGACAGTGGCTCATCAAGTAAAAGTAACTTTGGACGATCAACTAAAGATCTTGCAATAGCAACACGCTGTCTTTGACCACCAGATAACTCATGCGGATAACGAGATGCAAATTTATATAACTGCACACTATTTAATTGCTCATCAACTCGCTCAAG
>DYTA01000031.1:7790-9660 GCA_020726205.1 Nitrosospira multiformis | reverse complement strand
TTTCTTATTAAAAAATAATAATTTAAATTTTTATATCTTGATTAATATAACCAATTGAAAAACTATCTTTATCAGTATGAATACCAGACACACTAGATACAGAAGTTATATATTTAGGAGTAAATCCAGTGTTATGTTTTACATATTTACCAAATAATTCACCATGCTGGTCTGTATCAGAATGAACAATTGCAACTGATTTAACTTTTTTATCTACATTTAATTGGTTTAATAATTTAGTAAGCTTAGACCAACCACCTCTTTTACTAAAGGCTGCACCAATCACCTTTGGCTTATTTGTAAAAGAATCTATATGAATAATAGGCTTAAGTCTCAATAGTTTTCCAATAAAACCCATTGAACGAGATAACCTACCTGAGCGAATTAAACCTTGCAAAGAATTAAGCAATATTAAAACATTAGCCTCTTTACGTGCACTCTCTAGCTTCACAACGATTTCTTCATGAGAATACTTACCTGATTCTGCTAGCTGATTTGCATAAGCAACTAATAAACCAAGTGGTGCAGAATTTAGTTGAGAATCAACAACTGAGATCAATTTCTCTCGAAATTTATTTGCTTGATTTAAAATAACATCATAAGTAGAACTCAAAGCTTTACCTACAGATACAATAATAATTGAATCATAATACTGTTGTAAAAACTGTAAAGTACGAGCAACAATTGCGGCAGACGGAGCTGCAGTTCCAACTCTATTTATATCATTTTCCAAATATTGTAACGTTGTTTTATAATCAATTGATAATTTATCTAAGAATGAATGATTATTAATTTTAACCTGTAATGGAACACAATAAATATTGTGTTTTTGAATTAACTCAAGTGGAATATCAGCCATTGTATCAGCAACTATAGCAATTTTCGATTTATTAATACTATTAGCAATATTATACTGAAGAATCATGTCATCAATTTTTTGATAAATAACATCACCAATTTTAGATAGTAAATCTGTTACTTCTGTTGCTTGATTAGTATGAATATGTAACTTCAGCATTTGTGGACCTTTACCAATCACAATACTATCACCAATGCTATTTAACCATTCCTGATACTCAACTAACGCATTTTCATTCTTAGTTTTAATAATGCTCTCAAAACAATAACGAAAATTAGGTAATTCTGTTACATCTTCAAATTCATGACTAATTACAGTTAAGTTATTTTCTAAATTACGATCCTCCAAAATTTTTTGTCTAGATTCTTCATCTACCCTTAAAAATTTTAACATTCCATCAATAAAATTCACAAAGCCTTGAGCTCCAGCATCAACAACTTTATTTTTTTTCAAAACCTCTAACTGGTTCATCGTTTCTAGCAAAGCTTTTTGTGCTTTGTTAAAACTACGCTCAAAACTATCGTGCAAATTAACTTTAGTATTGATAATTTCCTCACGATATCCTTCAACCCATTTGCCCATAACAGTCAAAATTGTTCCTGGTTTTGGATTACTGACAGAATTATAAGCACTATGATAACCACAAGCAATTACGTCAACAAATTCATTTAATTTTACTTTGGTTTTTTCAGCAAATGAGTACTGTGTCCAGCCATAAAAAAATTGCGAAAAAATTAATCCAGAATTACCACAACACCCAACTAATCCATGCTGAGCAAGTTGATACAATAATTCGGAAGTATCTTTAGTTAAGGATAAATTATCAACAATATAACGCATCATAGTTGCTAAATTTGTTCCAGTATCTCTATCTGCAACAGGAAAAACATTTAGTTTATTTAATTGTTCTTCAGTGTGAATTACTTGTTTAGCACCAGATAAAATCATACCATACAATAATTCGGTTGATAATTCATCATTCATAGCAAAGCCTAACTTAACAATACAATA
>DYTA01000031.1:0-7690 GCA_020726205.1 Nitrosospira multiformis | reverse complement strand
AATTATTAAAATTATAACATAGCAACTAAAACACTAATAAATATTTTTTAATGATTAAGTAAATCAAATCCATTGCGTTCGTTGCGTTTAACCATCCCAATTTTTTCAAGGTGATTCATTATTCGAGCTGCTTTATTATAACCAATTCCAAATTGGGTTTGCAGCGAACTAATTGAACAGCGCTTTGTATCTTGAATAAACTTAACCGATTGATCAAAAATAGTGTCTTTCTCAATACTACTTTCTTCACTATTTGAATCATCATCAAAACCAGGAATACTAACGTCACTTGCCCCAGTTAAAATTTCATCTTTGTAATTTGGCGCACCTTGTGATTTTAAAAAGTCAACAACTTTATTTAACTCATCATCATTAACGAAAGCACCATGTATACGTCTAGGAAAACCTGAACCAGGATTTAAAAACAACATATCACCTTGCCCTAGTAATGTTTCCGCACCCATCTGATCCAAAATGGTTCTTGAATCAATTTTACTAGAAACTTGAAAAGAAATACGTGCAGGAATATTAGCCTTAATTAATCCAGTAATCACATCAACAGAAGGTCTTTGAGTTGCAACTATTAAATGTATCCCAACAGCACGAGCTTTTTGGGCAATTCTTGCAATGTATTGCTCAATTTTTTTACCTGCGACCATCATTAAATCTGCAAGCTCATCAATAATTACAACTATATACGGCCATTTATCTAAAACTTCTGGATCATTTTGATCTAAACTATATGGATTATAAATAACTTCACCTGCATTTTTGGCAGTTTCTATTTTTTGATTAAATCCTACTATGTTTTTGGTACCTATTTTAGCCATTATTTTATAACGTTGTTCCATTTCACCTACTGTCCATTTTAATGCATTTGCTGCTTGCGACATATCTGTAACAACTGGTGCCAACAAATGTGGAATATCTTGATAGAAAGACAACTCTACCATTTTAGGGTCAATCATAATGAATTTTACTTCATCTGGAGTAGCATTAAATAAAATAGATAAAATCATAGCATTTACTGCGACAGACTTACCAGAACCAGTAGTACCGGCAACTAGTAAATGAGGCATTTTTGCTAAATCTGTGACAATCGTTTGTCCTGCAATATCTTTACCTAAAGCTAAAGTTAATAAACTGCTATTATTTTGATAAACCTCTGAATCAAAGATTTCTTTCAAATAAATAACTTGACGTTTAGTATTTGGAACCTCAATCCCCATTGAGCTCTTACCTGGAATATTTTCTAAAATTCTTATATTAGTCAAAGCTAAAGATCTTGCTATATCTTTAGCATAACTAGTAATTTTATCTCCACGAACACCCTTTGGAGGTACTAACTCATAACGAGTAATTACTGGACCGCTCTCAACATTGGATATACTAACATCAATACCAAACTCTGCTAGTGTATTATGAATTTGTTCTGATACAAATTCAATTGTTTCCTCAGAAACTCCTTGAGCTTGAATTTTAGGTTCATTCAACAAATTGGTATCAGGAAGTAATCCCTGTGTATTATTTTGTAATTTTTGGCTACATATAGTTGATTTATTTACTATATTTCCATCTAGCTCTGGTTTTTCTACTAATTCAATTTCAGAACTGTTTAAATCTAAAATATCATCATTATTATGTTTAAAAGTATTAGTTGGTGGTAAATCAGAAATATCTGGCAAAACAGTTTTTTGATAAAAATCATTAAAATCTAAAACATTTGATGAAACATTATTTTTGTTAACTTCAACATCTTCTGCTTTATCTAAATCCGGAATAATTTCATTATCAAGTTGTTTATCTTGATGTTTATTAATTGAAGACTTCACTATATTAGATTTAAAAATATTTTTTGCTAAAAATGATTTATTGGATTTATTATCGTTTATAGCAGTTTTATTAACTACCTCATTTTCAATATATTCAACAGCATCAACATCTTCATCAATTAATATAGGTTCATCTAATTCATCATAGCTTTGCGCAACATCATCATTATTAAGACTGATCTCTTGTACTTCAACATCATCAAATAATACTTCTTCATGTGAATTTTTTTGTTCTAAATTACTTTTAGACCCCACAAGATTAGTTAATTTAGTATAAATTAACTCAATTCCAAAACCAATTTTTTCTGCAATTGTTAGCCAAGGAATTCTGAAAGCAAAAGAAAACCCAATGAATATCAAAACTAAACTGATTAAACTAACTCCAACCTCACCTATAATATGACATCCATTATTAAAAACAAAAGAACCCCCCCCCCCCCAAACCCATCAGGCAATGTTGAAGGTTGATGATACATCATAATATATTCAAAACTTGATGATGCTATAACTAACACACAAAATCCTAGTATCCTAGCAATATTAAATAAACTACCAACTTGAATTTTTCTACGGTTAATTTTATTGTATCCAAGATAAAAACCACCTAAAACTAACCACCAAGCAGAAAACCCAAGAATATAAAACAAAATATCAGAAATATAAGCACCTATCGTACCTAATTTATTATGTACTATATTTACATTAACTGTCTTAGACCAACAGTTATCATTTATAGAATGAGTAAATAATGCAATTGCTAACATAACACATACAGCAAAAATTATAATAGCAATAGCATCATTTAAAATTAAAGCTAATCGAGATGGTAAAATAGTTTCACGATTACGTTTAGCATAAGTTGGTTTTTTTATTGGGCGAATATTTGGTTTCATTATTTCTTCTTAATAAATTTACTATATTAGTTAAATATTATTGTTCAAAGTATTTAATAATTTTTTTTGGTAAATTTCGAGTAACTTACTATCATTATTTTGTTGTGCAATTAAAATTAAATAATGACAACCATCCAAGGATTCTTTTAAATTACTGCTTGCTTCCAAAAAACTTTGTGATTTAACTAGGTTACCTTTTTTGTAATACAAAATACCAATAGCTAATAATATTTTCTGATTTTCTTTTTCACTAATTAAAACACTTTCCGCTATCTTAATAAGACGTTCAATTTGCAAATTATCTAAATTTTTTTTACTCAATACCAAAATAGTCTCAGGATGAATTAACATTAAAGACATATTATTTTGAATTTTGTCTAGAAACTCAATTACAAGATTATATTCACTTAAACGAATTAAAGCATTAGTGTAAAGTTTCACATAAATAAAATTAACTTGTTCTTGATGCTCTAGCTTTGTATAATACTTATTTAACTCGTTAACTGAACTAACTTGATTAAATAGTCCACTAATTACACTTAACTTGTACTTACCTGCCTTATACTCTCGTAAACTATCATTTTTTAATAACCACTCTAAGATTTCGTAGGACTTAGTGTAATTACTCAAATTCAAATAAACTTTTAACATTATTCTCCTAGCTGGAATATGTTTATGATCAAGATTTAAAACTGCATTTAAATTATCTAGGCATTGACCATATTTCTGTTCATTATATAAATTTTCTGCAATTACCATATGTTTAGCTAGTTGCCATTTACTATCAGAAAAACTGTTTAACTGAATTAGTATATCTTGCTCTTTAGCACTATCGCGCATAATACTTGTAGCACGGAAAGCTAGTAAATATGCTAAAAATTTATTTTCTGAACTGTATTCTCGTTTAATTGACTTTAAGCTATTCTCATAACATTGACGGTATTTACCTTCAAAATAATGCAAACCCGCAAGATTTAGGTGCTTACGACTAGCTATTAATGCATTTTTAGCTCTAGAGCGTTGTATTTTAGTAGGCAAACGTTTTATATTAATATAAAACCTAATAACATAGTATACTAGTATAAATGATAAGAACCATAAAATAATAAATAAATTTAAACTTATTTCAAATTGATACCCACGAGAAATCAAGAGCATTGAACCATTATTAAATAATCCTAAACCTGCAACGGCAAGAGCTAATAACAACAACAAAATAATTTTAAATAATGACTTCATTATTGTTTCCAATCAGTTAATAATTCTAACTTATTTAGCGCAGATAATGTCAATTGTAAATTCGCAATATTATCATTGAATTTAGTAGCACTAAGTTGCGTTAACAATAATAATACTTTCTGACGTGGCATGTCATTAATAAAATATTGTCCAATTAAATTTTTTGAATCTTCTATGCTATTAGTCCATAGTTCTTGATTATGTGTTAACAAAGCTTGTTTTGCATTTAATACATTAACTTGCAAATGTTGTCTTAACACTATATCACTATTAAATTGATTTCCCTGGCTATTATTAACATTAATCCGATTAATTTTAACTAAACTAAGAACACTATTTTTTAAGTTTTTCAATAGCTTCATGAATATACTATCGCTATTCTCTATCAAACTATTATTAGTAACTGGTGATACTAATTGTAACTGCGCAATTAGTTTATTAAACTCATCTAATTGAGTAGCAACCATAGTAGAATCAAAATCATTTTGTATTTCTAAGTTGTCCAAATCTTTAGTTAAATTAACTTTAATTAAACTAAAACGAGGATCATTAGTCGTAATTAATATATTTTGTGCATACTTCAATTGCTGGATTGCTGCAACATAATCATGATAAACTAATAAGCTTTGATTTGCACCACTAATTAAACTATTTAATTGATTAATAATCAAGGATGCTTGACTTGGATTTAATTGTTGCAGCTGTTGATTTATCTCAATAGTTTTACTTTCAAGACCAATTAATTTAGCTTGTTGCAGGTTAACTGTAGCCAATAAATCATTAATCTGTTTACTTTGTTGCTTTATAATTGAATCCTGAGCTTGAAAATTATGTTTTCCAAATTGAGTTTGATAAACTATATAACAAGATAAAATTAATGAAACTAATGTTAATAAAACCAATAACTTTGAAACATTAGTTCCTTTTTTTGATTGAGAATCTAATTTCATATCTTTAGTTATATTTGTGTTATCTTCTAACATTTTCTAAATCCTTAATAAGTTTTACTATTGCCTGAGTACTTGCATTATCAGTTTGATTTATATTAGTCAAACCTTTTTTCTGCAAATAAGTTGTAATTTGTGGATGAAGCGATATTATATTAATATTATAAAATATACTTTGAATAACAGAACTAATATTTGCACATTCAAGGATATAACTTGCAATTTCTTGACTTGTTATAACTATTCCAGATAAAGACTTAGAAGAAAATAAATTTTCTAATTCTTTTATATTCTGTAAACCAATATTTTTGCGGAAATAACATGCAAAAAATGAATAATTAATTTCGTGCTTAATTAAGTAAGTTTGTAGATTATGATTTATTCTATTACCACCAATAATTGCT
This sequence comes from Nitrosospira multiformis, assembly GCA_020726205.1. Lineage (GTDB taxonomy): Bacteria > Pseudomonadota > Gammaproteobacteria > Burkholderiales > UBA11063 > Aquella. The sequence goes on along the minus strand of DYTA01000031.1, from coordinate 2,375 downwards.
AAGTTTGTAATCCCATTCAAAATATTTTGCTGAATTAAATTACTAACCCCACTTACTCCATTTGGATAATGAACCTCAACAGATGAATATTTAGATTTTATCCTTGCTGAATAACTATCACCACTTAAAATGATGCACAATCTAGAAATATCATCTACACTATTCATAAAAATATCAATAGCTGTTGGTGAAGTTAAAAACACAGAATCAAATTTTTTCAAATTGGTATTTAGTTGTTTTATCACCTCATCATGATAACTTAAATCTATAATTGGTAAATAAGTAGCATTAATATCTTCTTGTGCCAAACCATCAATTAATAACTTAGCCTGTTTGAATGGGCGAGCAATTAAGTACATAATAATCCTAGACTACGCTATATTTCTTTACAATTATATCAGCACCTTGGTTGAGTAAATTCTTAGCACAGCGCTGACCTAGTTCCAAATAATCCTCAACACACCCAACTACACTACTAGTTAAATAATTAGCATCATCTATGTCTGCTAACATTGCCCTTAACTCCAAAGTTTGTCCTCGAACCTCAGCAAATCCAGCAATAGGAATATTACAGCTAGCATTTAAATACTTACCCATCTCACGTTCTGCCATAACTGCACGATAACTAGAATAATCATTTAATGGTTCAAGTAATTGAACTAAATCATCACGATCGCCATATATTTCAATAGCTAAAGCTCCCTGACCAATAGCTGGAAGAAAATAATTATCAGGTAAAATTTGTACAATACGAGACTCTAGCCCTAACCTCTTTAATCCTGCAACAGCTAGAATAATTGCATCATACTCATCATTATCTAATTTATTGAGTCTAGTTTGTAAATTCCCTCTAAGTAGTTTAATTTTTAAATTTGGATAATACTTACGTAAAATAGCAACTCTTCGTGCGCTAGATGTTCCAATAATACTACCATCAGGTAAATCATCAATATTTTTGTATTTATTAGAAATAAGTGCATCAAAAGGATTTTCACGCTCTAAAACAGCTGCCAAACTAAAATTTCCAATTAAATTAGCTGGCAGGTCTTTTAATGAATGTACTGCAATATCAGCCGTGCCTGCTACCAATTGAAATTCTAACTCTTTAATAAAAAGACCTTTACCTCCAATTTTATCTAAAGATTTATCTAGGATACGATCTCCTTCTGTTGTAATACCAATTATATCCACACTCAAATGTGGATATAAATCAATAAGCTTACCTCTAACAAATTCAGCTTGCCACATAGCTAATTTACTATTACGGGATATAATTTTAAGTTTTTGCATGATTTTTAATTACTCATTAATTTAATTATTTATCTAATCTTTGCCGTGACATTTCAAACATTGCTACAGTGGCAGCCATTGCCAAATTCAATGACTCAGCATTTCCCATCATTGGAATTTTTATTTGGTTTCTAATTAACTCCATAATGTTTCTACTTAGTCCACTTCCCTCATTTCCTAGTACAAATGCACACTTTTGAGTTAAATTTTGCTCGTATAAACTACTCGTTGCATGAGGTGTTAAAGCAAAAATAACACCATCATATGTTGGTAACCACTCTAATAGATCAATGTTATTGATAATATTAATAGCAAATTGAATTCCTTGTGAAGAACGCAAGACTTTTGGATTGTAAATATCAACGCTATTTTTTGAAACAATTACATTTTTTATTCCGCTGGCACAAGCTGCTCTTAAAATAGTCCCTAGATTACCTGGATCTTGAATATTCTCTAAAACTAATGCATCACCAACAATAGAATCTTGCAATTCATTACACCTAGTTTTAATAGTTGCAACAATACTGACTGTAGACTCTAATACATTCAATTTATTAATAACATCATTATTTACTAAGTAAATTTTTTGTTTATCTAAATCCAAAATTTTTTGATAGCGAAAATAATCATCTTCAAGAATAAAAATTTTATCTACTATATTATGAAAAATAGCCTCTTCGACTAAATGTTGACCATAAATAACAGCTAAATGTTCTTGTTGTCTGAATTTATGATCATTCGCCAAACGTACAACATGTTTAATTAAACTATTATCTTTAGAAATTATTTTTGAATATGATGTCACTTAATTTGCTCTTCTCTGTGCTTTAAATAAAAAATACCCACATAAAGTAGGTATTTTAACAAATTTGAACAATAATTACTTAAATTAAAGTACAAGGATCTACATAGTTATACCCTAGATCACGTGCCACAGCGTAATAAGTAACATTACCATGACAAATATTCAATCCATTTAACAAATGTCGATTATCTCTAACTGCATTTTTCCAGCCTTTATTTGCTAGTTCAATAACAAAAGGTAGTGTAGCATTAGTTAAAGCTAATGTAGAAGTCTTAGCTAC